>JAAFGY010000237.1 GCA_010365135.1 Flavobacterium sp. | reverse complement strand
GCATTTATAAAAACGAACTTACTTTACATTGGAGATGGAACAAGTGATCATTTACCACAATTTAGCCTTAAATCTGGTGCCAATGGAACAGCTTCAAATGGTGATGGTGCGGTTCAAGATGCTAGGACTGGTAATACAGTAAATGCAATTACTGGAGCTACTCGTTCTGCTAGTACTTCTCCATTAGCTTGGGGTCCCTACTCAGTTTCTTGGGATGGAAAAACAGGTGCTACAACTCCTGTTTTAGTACCAGATGGAACTTATAAAGTATGGGTTGAAATGGCTTGGAATGATAATCCAGATTTACATGATTTTATTAACACGGGCTATTCTTTTACTAAAGGTGCTGCAATATTTACTACTTATCCTCCAAATGAGGGGCCATTATCTGCAATATCGCTTACTTGGACACCGTCTGCTTTGAGTATTGATAGCGTTTACAAAACAAAAATAGCGATCTATCCTAATCCAAGTAGGGGAATTTTCAATGTGGGCTACAATGATATACCTGTAAGCAAAATAGAGGTAATTAATGTTTTGGGTCAAGTAGTGAAATCATTCAAAATAGACGCTTCAAAATTAGAAACTAGTATAAGTATTGATTTATCTGGGAATGCAAATGGTCTTTATATAATTAATGTTTCAACAAACGAAACATCTTCAAATTATAAATTGGTTTTAGACAAATAAATTTATTTTCTAAATTAAAAAACTCCAAGTCAATATTGATTTGGAGCTTTTTTATTTATCAGCAATTTAATCAGAAGAATGAACTGAATTTTTACCGTCTTAAATTATTTAGTTTCTGCTTAACATTATTTATAAAATTTTTGTTTAATTTATTTTATGGCGAGATCGTAAGTGACTACAAGATCGTCTCTTAAAAATCCCATTTTATGATACAAGCCTTGCGCAATTACATTATTTTTTGCGGTTCGCAATCGAATTAATTTCACATCAAGTTCTTTGGCAAGTTCAATTGTTTTAAGAATTAGTTTTTCTCCTACTCCTTTATTTCTAATGCTCGAATCAACGTACAAATCATTTAAAATCAAAATTTTATTTAATACTATAGAAGAAAATGTTGGATAAATTAGTGTAAAACCAATTGCTTTTTCTTTAATTACATCGTCAAAAGCTATGAAGATAATAGCTTCGTGATTTTCGATCCTTTCTTTAAGAAACGATTTTTGTTTTTCAACATTCGAAGGTTTTTTATAAAAAATAAGGTATTGATTAAACAATAGTGTCAGTTGGTCTAAATCTTGTACTGTGGCTTTTCGTATCATATGGAATTGTATTTTAATGGTTTAGGAACTAAAATTACACTTTTTTGGATATAAAGCTACAATTTACAATATAATTTAGGCCTTCTTATTCGTGCCTGCTTCAGGATTCCATTTTGTAGTTGGTCTTTTTTCTTTAGTAAAGCGTCAGTAGCACTTTCCACCATTACTATTCTTGAACCTAAAATTTGTATTTAAACTCCCATAAATAAAGTTTTTCACTTCTTTGACTAATATTAATTTAATTTAAGTATGTTTCATATAAAAAATACTAAAATTAAATACAGTGAAATTATACGAAATAAGTAACAAATTTGTACCGAACTCTACGGAAATAGGTCTTTAAAAAAGTAGAATATGAAAAAAAAAATTTTAGGAAAATATATTTTGCAAACTGCCACTCCAGAATATTCAAAACAAGAAGCGGAACTTCAAAAAATTGTTTTTCCAACTTTATCGGAAGAAGAATTGATAACCGAGGCGCACTATAAAAGACATATTGACATTTTCCCTGAAGGTCAAATGATTGTTTTAGATGGTGATAAAGTGATTGCGGCCACGACAACTTTGATGCAAAATTATCACAAAGGACACCATACTTTTTTAGAAATTTCGGATAATTTATGGTTGGGAACACACGACCCAAAAGCGGATTGGCTTTATGGTTTAGACGTTTCTGTTCATCCTGATTATCAAGGAAAAGGAATTGGAAGAGAGATTTATAATGCTCGCCAAGAAATCGCTAGAGCTATGGGAACCAAAGGACAAATGACCGCTGGAATGCCTATTGGATTTGACAAAGTAAAAGACCAAATGACGATTGCCGAATATTGCGGCAAATTAATTAAAGGCGAAATTATTGATCCAACGGTAACGGCTCAAACCAAATGTGGATTCATTTTGGTCGAACCATTGTTCGATTATTTGCACGATCCACGAAGCGGAAATTGCTCGGTTTTGATGTATTGGCCACTGGATCCAAATACTAAATTAAGTAAAAATCACTAATTGAATAGTTTTACAAACGATTAATTTCTTGAGTGAAAACTATAATTTTAAATAATTAAAAACAATGACAATCAAATCCATAAATCCATATTCTCAGGCACTAATTGCTGAGCACGAAGTTTTGACCAATGCACAATTGGCTCAAAAAATGGAACTTTCTGAAAAAGCGTATAAAAGTTGGAGCACAACTACTTTTCAAGAAAGAGCTGATAAAATGAAAAAATTGGCCAATATTCTTCGAGCTAAAAAAGAGGAATTAGGCTTGTTGATTACTAATGAAATGGGTAAAATCATTTCCGAGGGTGTTTCTGAAGTAGAAAAATCAGCTGGAAATTGTGATTTCTATGCGGAGAATGCGGAGAAAATGCTGAAAGATATTTATTATGATACGCCTTTCAAAAGTTTGTCCGTTTATGATCCTACGGGAGCCATTTTTGCTGTGATGCCTTGGAATTATCCTTTTTGGCAAGTTTTGCGTTATGCCGCACCGGCAGTTATGGCGGGTAATGTAACGATTTTGAAACACGCTTCTAATGTGCAAGGTTGTGCCAAAGCTATTGAAAATGTATTTTTGGAGGCCGGATTTCCAGAAGGCGTTTTTCAGCAAGTGACTATTAGCTTAAATCAAGTGGAAACAATTATAGCATCGGACATTGTGAGTGGTGTTACCTTGACAGGAAGCGAAATGGCGGGTTCATCAGTGGCATTGTTGGCAGGA
>JAAFGY010000039.1 GCA_010365135.1 Flavobacterium sp. | reverse complement strand
TTGTTTTTCGACTTCAAGATACTGAATTTCAGTATCTTGACCAATATTTACCCAATATTTTTTACTTTAAATAATTGCACCCAACGGGTTAAATTAATGTCATTAATCTTTATTTTGACAATCACAACATCATTTTCACAAGTTAAAACAAATAACAATAATGTTTTTGTAGCAAAAGAATTTAGTAAAGATATAGCCCTATATAATTCAAAAAACTTCTTGTTCAAAAATGTTTTAGGCTCGAATTCCGATGTTGTACAATTTGAAATAATTCCACTTGCTGCAGCAAGTTCAGGAGAATTGACAACAATGCTATATAAATGTGATAGCAAACAAAAAGAAGGTTTGGTTTTAGGATTTTACGGAAATTATTGGAATGATGCAGGTGTACTTTATCAAGGTTACGCTTTTAAAAATTTTGAAAAAGATCAAGCAATTGAATTTTTAAACAAAATTCAAAGTGCAATTGATGATAATAAAAAATTCATAAATGATGAAGCAGACAATAACAACATTTATTTCAAATATGATGAAATTGATGTTTTGATTTGGTCTTCTTCTCAAACATACACTATTAGATTATTTTGGAATGGATTTGATAGTTCTTGGGAAAAAACTGCATTCGATCGTTCAAAAAGAAGATTTGAAAAGAAAATTAAATAAAAAAACAGCCACACAATCGTCGTTTGGCAATATGGCGAGATTAGGCTTAATTTAAAGATGGTTTTGTACTTGGAAAACTAGTCATTAACCAAAGATTAGGCTTCCTTAGTCCGCCGCATCGCCAAGCGACCAAACGTTAAAAATCCAAAAAAGAGCCTTATGACTACTCGCCATTACTTGGACATAAACTAAAGACAAATTATTATTTTAATATTATTTAACTTGAAAATCCACCTAATTGAAATTGATTTTTGAAATTGAAATTGCCATTAACTATGAAATCCATCCGAGAAATATTCAAAAATAACCCTTCCCTTTTGGACAAACCAGAAGTTGCAGAACTTTTGGAATATTGCGAGCAATTGCAAGACGAAATCGTGGAATTCAAATTTCAGAAAACCAACAATAAAGAATTGGCGATGCTGGATATGCTCAAAGAAGTTATCAAAGGCTGCAACGCCATCGAGAAAGAACAAGCGGAACACGAGCGTTTTGGTTATGAAGCACCCAATTATCAAGAAACCATTTCGAACTTAAAAAGTTATATTTTGAAACGGTGTCATGACGAGAAGATTTATTTGTGATTTTCAATCCATAAAAAAAGACTGCTCAATGAACAGTCCTGATTTATGTCTTCAAGAGTTTTATGCCATAAACAACATATTCTTGTGGCAGTTGTATAAAGTCAAATCGTAAGGAACAAGTTTAGGTGCCATTTTTTCTGAAGAAGCGTCAAACACGATATTGTTGTGTTTCCGGAACAAGTAAATTTCTTTTAGACAATTCGACAAACTTTGATGAATTGATGTCGTAAAAGCCGGCAATTGCTTATCGCCAACCAATAAATCGATTTGATAATTAGAACTGCTTTTCGACAGATTGTTCCCGATGATTCTTATCGTAAATGTTGCCGGAATTTCGTTTTGTTTTCCTTGATACTGTACTACCATACTATTTAGTTTTAAATGTGGATAAATAAATTTTTATAGATTCGAATTTTTTATTTGCTGAATTCCAAGTTAGAATTATAAAATTGGAATCTGAAACAATTGATATTCTTCAAAAACAAATTTATTTATTTAATGGTTTGAATTGTCATTTAAAACTCTAAAAATTTCTTAAATTTTTAAGTGATAAAGTCAATTGTTGGATAGAAAGATAAAGATAGATGATTTCTTTAATAAAAAACATTTTGTTAGAACTAAATCAAGTAAAATGTCGTAGTTTTTTCTGAAAAATCTAAATAGAAGAATTGATTTTATCAAGTACATTTTCAACTGAAATCGTTCGCATTGCCGCTTCATAACCTGCCACAATTTTATTTCCATAAATCGAAGTCGGCAATTTCGGGAACAAAATTCTATCCGAAACCAATGCGTTATCTAAAGGTTGATTGAAAGGCGAAAATCCCGTAAACGGATGTGTTGCACCATATAGCGTAATGGTTTTTACACCCAACATTGCCGCGATGTGAGCATTCCCAGAATCCATCGAAAGCATTATATCCAGAGTAGAAATGAGTTGCAATTCCTGTTGAAAATTGAGTTTCCCGGCAACAACAACCGTATTTTCTTTGTTCTTTGAAAGTAAATTCAGCAATTCAATTTCTTTTTTTCCGCCGCCAAAAAGTAAAATTTTATAATTTAAATTTTCCGCTAATTTATTGATAACTTCTTGCATGAAATCCAATGGATAGACCTTGGAATCGTATTGTGCAAAAGGCGCAATACCAATTAATTTTATATAGTTTTCTCCAATTAATCGAATCGTTTCCGAGTCTAAAATTGCCTTTTCAGGAAATATTGGATTGGATAAATTCACTGTAAAACCTAATTCTTCAAACACTTTTGAATGTCTTTCGAACATTGTGGTCAAGGGTTTGAAAATTTTATTTTCGGCTCGTGCCAAAGCGGCTTTTTCAGCTCTTCCTTTATCTACAAAAGCCGTTTTTTTTCCACTTAAGGCGAAAAGTGTTCGGACTACTTTGGACCGCAAAACATTATGCAAATCGGCAAAAGCATCGATGTCTAAGGCTTTCAGATCTTGAAACAAACGCAACAAACCAATAAATCCTTTGTGGCGTCGTTTTTCATCGAAAGCAAAAAAAGAAATATTGGGAATTCCCGCAAAAAAAGGTTTGAAAAACGGACGGGAAACCACCGTGATTTTAATTTCAGGATTTTGGTTTACAAAAGCCCTTAAAACAGGAACCGCCATAGCAACATCTCCCATTGCGGAAAGTCTCATAACGGCTATATGTTGGATTTTTTTGGACAATTATTTACTGTATAAAAACCATTAAGAGATTAAGTTCATTAAGCTTTACTTAATTTTCTTAATCTCTTAATGGTCTAAAATCTCTAAATTTATTTTTTATTCTGATACAAAACCGGATTCAAATCATCGTCGTTGTACATTTTCATTTGTTTGTAGACTTTCATGAATTTATCACCGTTTTCGATGTCTGTTAATAAATCATCTATTGCTGTTGATAAATCGGTTCTTTGTTCTAATAAAATATTCAATTTTGCTTGACATTTATCTCTATGATCTTGCGAAGCTTCGGCACGATTGGCTTCTTCTTGCATGTGATAAATTTTCAGGGCTAAAATAGACAATCTATCGAATGCCCAAGCTGGACTTTCAGAATTAATTCTTGCATTATTTTTTACCGCAACGTGAGCATTTTTTTGAAGAAAATACCCGTCGATATATTCTACCATATCAGTTCTTTCCTGATTAGACGCGTCAATTCTTCTCTTTAATGTCAAGGCTACAACGGGGTCAATATTGGGATCACGAATAATATCTTCGAAATGCCATTGTACGGTGTCAATCCAGTTTTTTAAATATAATAAATGCTCGATTTTCTCTTTTGGAAACGGGTTATTAATAGGTTGGTCAACATTATCAAATTGATGATAATCGCGAATACTTTGTTCGAAAACGGAATAAGCTAATTTTGAAAACATATTTTTTATATTTTATAAATACAAAGATACTTTTTATACTTTTATAGTCTATAAAAAACAGAAGAAGTTTAGCGGGTTTATTGCGTAATTCCTAAATTTTTATTCACAAATCTTAAATAATCATTATGCAAATACACTATTTATCCGAAGACAATAGTATTCTGAATCATTTTTTAGGCCAGATCAGAAACGTACATGTTCAAAACGACAGCATGCGTTTTCGTAGAAATATTGAGCGCATTGGCGAAGTGATGGCTTATGAATTGAGCAAAGATTTGCATTATAAAAATATTGAAATTCAAACACCGCTTGGCATCAAAAAAACTACCGAAATTGAAGACAAACTGGTTTTGTGTTCTATTCTTCGGGCTGGATTGCCACTTCATTTAGGCTTTTTGAATTATTTTGATAATGCCGAAAATGGGTTCGTTTCTGCCTACAGACATCATCCCCATAATGATGAATTTTTTGATATTTTAGTCGAATATCAAGCCGTTCCCAATATCGAAAATAAGACTTTGCTTTTGATAGATCCTATGCTGGCAACAGGGCAATCGATGGTGGCTGTGTTTAATAAATTAATGGAAAAAGGACTTCCACAGGAAATTCACATTGCCGTAATCATTGCAGCTCCAGAAGGAATTACCTATCTTGAAAAACATTTGCCAGATTCTTGTCATCTTTGGGTTGCAACTTTGGACGAAAAATTAAACGATAAAAAATACATCGTGCCAGGAATTGGCGATGCCGGCGACTTGGCGTACGGAAATAAATTATAATTGGGAGAAAAACGCAAACAAACTACAAAGAATTAGAACGCCTAACACCATTTCCTGCTTCAATTGGAGTTGCTTAATTTCGATGTGACTCGTTGCCATTATTGCCAAAGGTGCAATAGTGTAAATCAATAAATCATTGCTTTTGTTTGGAGAAATTGCGAAAATTACGATTCCAATAAAGAAAGCAGTAATGATTTTTTTGAAAGAAGAATTCAACAATAACGGCTTATTTGGAAGCGATACAAACATAGAAACTACAAAAAACATAGCAATCGTGACATAGATTGAAAAGGCTGCATTTTGATAATTATTGGTAAAATAATCAATGTTAAAGTTCGCAACAGCATTTTCATTGATATATCCAAAAACGTCTTTATTGAAAAGTATCGAAATGCCTACCGAAATAATTCCAATAGCAAAAAAAGCGATGAAAGGCAAAACCCAGTTTCGATAATCTCGCGCCACGTGAAAAATGATGGAGATAAAAACCAAAATAATATAAAGAATACTCCAAAAGTGAAATAATGCTGCCACAAAAATCCACAAAGAAGCATCAAATATTTTTTCCTTAGATGCTTTTAAAGATTGCAGCGAAATTAATCTTCGAAGAGCCAATAAAATAAAAAAACTAGATAAAATTAAATTGGCGTTATTCCAAATCGAAGGAAAAAAAAGCAAAAACAAAAAGTAGAAAAAAATCGTGTAGCCACTATCTTTGCTCAGTCCATTTCTTTTGGCAACAAAATTTGCAATAAAAACAGATCCCAATAATATCACAAATAAACCTGATTTTTGTAAAACTAAAACAAGAGAATTTGTCCAAGTTAAATCTTGAAATTGATAGATTAAAAAGAAAACGAGCATTAAAATTACAACCAAAAATAAATTTAATGGAGTAGATTTTCTAAAAACACTTGTTATCATAAGGATATTTTATACTTTTGTGACTGTAAATATAATACTTGTACAAAGAGGAAACGAGCCAAGTAATTTTTTTTCGTTAAAATAAATACAACCGCAAGTTACATTGACTACAATTAACAAATAAAACTAAGGAGATGAAAGCATTTTTTGAAGGAATTCAATGGTTATTTGAAAACATTTTATTCATACTACACAATTTTCTAAGAGAATTGGAACTTAATCACTGGTTTTTAGCGAACATCATTAACTGGGGTTTTATGATAATTTGTGCGGTTGCGATCGTATATTGGTGTTTGCAATTGAAATCACATGAAGACAACGGTCAAGAAAACCAAGATACGACGGCGCATTCTTTCTTAAAGTAAGTCGAAGCCAATATCTTTTCTAAAATACATCTTATCAAAATGTAGCTTGTCTATGTTTTGATAAGATTTTTTTATGGCCTCTTGGAAGTCATTCCCAAAAGATGTCACGGTCAAAACTCGTCCTCCATTACTTACTACATTTCCATTATCTAGTTTAGTTCCAGCGTGAAAAACAATCGAATCTTCAATCGTTTCCAATCCTGAAATCACTTTCCCTTTTTCAAATTCTTCTGGATAGCCGCCGGAAACTAATACAATTGTGGTAGCGCTCCTTTCATCGATTTCAAGCTCAAATTCATCCAGTTTTTCGTTGGCTACAGCCAAAAACAACTCCACCAAATCCGATTTCATCCTTGGAACCACCACTTCCGTTTCTGGATCGCCCATTCTCACGTTGTATTCAATGACGATGGGTTCGTTTTTCACGTTAATCAATCCAATAAACACAAATCCTTTGTATTCGATTCCATCTTTTTGAAAACCTTCAATGGTTGGTTTTACAATGCGTGTTTCAATTTTTTCCATCAAAACAGCGTCAACATAAGGAACTGGAGAAACTGCTCCCATTCCGCCTGTATTCAAACCGGTGTCGCCTTCGCCGATGCGTTTGTAATCTTTGGCGGTAGGCAAAATTTTATAGCTTTTTCCGTCGGTCAAAACGAAGCAACTCAATTCAATTCCATCTAAAAACTCTTCTATAACTACTTTTGAACTGGCGTCGCCGAATTTTTGACCCACCAACATATTTCTCAATTCTTGTTGGGCTTCCGCCAAATCTTGAATGATTAAAACGCCTTTTCCGGCAGCCAATCCATCGGCTTTCAAAACATAAGGAGGTTGCAAAGTTTCCAAGAATTCGCATCCTTTTTCAACAGTTTCTGCAGTGAAACTATCATAAGCAGCCGTTGGAATGTTGTGTTTCATCAAAAATTCTTTAGCAAACTCTTTACTTCCTTCTAAAGTGGCTCCTAGTTTTGAAGGTCCAATAACTGGAATGTCTTTTAAATCGTTGTCATTTTTGAAAAAATCGAAAATACCTTTTACCAATGGATCTTCTGGTCCAACAACTACCATTTCCACTTTTTCTTGAAGTACTAAAGCTTTCACGGCAACAAAATCCGTTGGGCTGATGTCAACATTAGTAGCAATCGAAGCCGTTCCAGCATTTCCCGGTGCTACCAAAAGTCTGTCGCAAAGCGGACTTTGAATCATTTTCCAAGCAAATGCGTGTTCTCTTCCTCCTGAACCTAAAAGTAAAATTGTCATTGTGTAGTTATTAGTTGTTTGGCAAAAATAGTCTGTTTTGAATTGAAATAATAATTTTTTTTACTTACTTTTGACGTTAGTAACGCAAAAGGTATGATAATTTCATTTGGATCTAAAGAAACCGAAAAAATCTGGAACGGAATTGTCGTAAAAAATCCTGCGATAGAAATTCAACAAATAGGCAGAAGAAAGCTAAGAATGCTTAACAACTCCCAAGATTCGATGGATTTAAGAATTCCGCCTTCGAATAGATTAGAGAAATTAAGTGGGAATTTAAAAGACTATTACAGCATTAGAATTAACAACCAATGGCGTATTATTTTTATTTGGGGAAATGGAAATGCGAGTAAAGTCGAAATTATTGATTATCATTAAAAACTAAAATTATGGAAAAGCTAAAAAACATACATCCAGGTGAAATTTTGCTGGAGGAATTTCTGGTTCCTTTGGAAATCACTTCTTACCGCTTGTGCAAGGATTTGAAAATTCCGCAAACCAGAATTTCTGAAATCATCAAAGGAAACCGAAGAATAACAGCCGATACCGCCTTACGACTAAGTCAATATTTTGGAAATTCCGCCAAGTTTTGGCTGGGTCTTCAAGATGATTTTGACATAGAAGAAGAAACCGAAAATAAAAAACAAGAATTAGAATCCATCAAAAGATTTAATGTTCAAAAAGTAGCCTAAATGTTTCCACTCTTCGATTTTTCGCTCCAAATAAATGGTTTTCCAATGCAGGAAGCCAAAGCCGAATTGCGAAAAATCCAGTCCATTCCTGAACAGGAATTTGAAAATTTTATTCAAAATAAAAAACAAGAAATCGTTGATTATCACTTAAAAAATAATTCCTCTTATCAAAAATTAGTTGGCAAAACCAGTTTCGCTTCTTGGAATGATTTGCCCGTGATGACCAAGAAAGACTTTCAAAAACCTTTGGCAGAAAGGCTCTCCACTGGATTTTCTTTGAAAAATGTTTATGTCAATAAAACTTCGGGTTCCAGCGGTGATCCCTTTATTTTTGCCAAAGATAAATTTGCACACGCTTTAACTTGGACCAACATCATCAACCGTTTTGGCTGGCACGCAATTGATTTCAATTCGTCTTATCAGGCTCGTTTTTACGGAATTCCATTGGATTTTATTGGTAATATAAAAGAACGTTTCAAGGATTTTTTAAGCCACCGTTTTCGATTTTCAATTTTCGATTTATCGGATGTGGTTTTAGAAAAATTTTTACAGAAATTCAAAACAAAAAAATTCGATTATATCAATGGTTATACGAGTTCGATTGTTTTGTTTGCAAAGTTTTTACAGCAGAAAAATATCGTTCTAAAAAATATTTGCCCCACTTTAAAAGTTTGTATCGTAACTTCTGAAATGCTTTTCGAAGAAGACCAAATCCTATTGGAAAAACAATTCGGCGTTCCGGTGGTGAATGAATACGGAGCTTCGGAACTGGATTTGATTGCGTTTCAAAATCCAGAAGGCGAATGGCAAGTGAATTCGGAAACGCTTTTTGTTGAAATTTTGGATGAAGATAATACCATTTTGCCTTATGGAAAAGAAGGTAGAATCGTGATTACTTCTTTGTACAACAAAGCGCATCCATTCATCAGATACGACATTGGCGATATTGGAATTTTGGATGAAAAAAGCACACCCAAAAAACCGATTCTCAAAAGATTAATTGGTCGAACCAACGATGTAGCCATTTTACCCAGTGGAAAAAAATCGCCTGGATTGACTTTTTATTATGTGACCAAAAGCATCATCGAAGACGATGGAAACGTAAAAGAATTTATCATCAAACAAACAAAAATAGATACTTTTGAAATTGAATATGTAAGCCAAACCGAATTGAATTTGAATCAAATTCACAAAATTGAAGCTGCAATAACCTTATATTTGGAAAAAGGATTGCTTTTTACCTTCATCAGAAAAGAAACACTAGAACGAAGCAAAAGCGGCAAATTGAAACAATTTGTTTCATTGGTGAAATAATTGGAGGACGCAATTTGCGCCCTCCAAATTGAATCTTGAAGTCACAATTTGTGACATCAAAATGTTTAAGGTCGCAATTTGCGACCTTAAAGAAACTAAAATGTAATTTATGGAAAACGAAATACTACTTTCTGAAGAATTGATTTCTGATAAAATTTACTTTATTAGAAATCAAAAAGTAATGTTTGATTCTGATTTAGCGGAGCTTTATGGGATGGAAACCAAAAGATTAAAAGAAGCTGTTAAAAGAAATATCTCCCGATTTCCAGAGGATTTTATGTTCGAATTGACTGAAATAGAATATAATTCTTCAAGGTCGCAATTTGCGACCTTGAAGAAAGGCAGAGGTTCAAATTTAAAATATTTGCCGTCCGTTTTCACTGAACACGGGGTACTAATGCTATCAAGTGTTTTGAAAAGTGACAAAGCCATTCAGACTAATATTCAAATTATGCGGATATTTAGTAAAGTGCGACAAATGCTTTTGGATACCACCGATTTAAAAATAGACATTCTCCAAATTCAGAAAAAATTAGAAAATCACGACAAGAATATTGAGTTAGTTTTCTCCTATTTAGATGAATTGTCAGATAAAAAAGAAAATGAAATGCCAAGAACAAAAATTGGTTACAAAAAGTAAATTAACAAGGAGGAAGATTGCTTCGTTCCTCGCAATGACAAACAAATGAAAATAACCATAGTTGCAGGTGCAAGACCCAATTTCATCAAAATCGCCCCCATCATCAAGGCGATAGAAAAAAAGCAAAACGAAGGAGCGAATGTATCCTATCGCTTGGTGCATACAGGTCAGCATTATGACAAAAACTTGAGCGATACTTTTTTCGAGGAATTAAATATCCCGAAACCTAACAGTAATTTGGAGGTAAAAAGTGGTTCGCAAGCGGAACAAACGGGAGCCATTATGGTGGCTTTTGAAAAAGAATTATTGCAAAATCTGTGTGATCTGGTTTTGGTCGTTGGTGATGTCAATTCAACAATGGCTTGTGCTATTGTAGCCAAAAAACAAAATATAAAAGTAGCACACGTCGAAGCTGGAATTCGTTCGGGGGATATGACAATGCCTGAGGAAATCAATAGAATTGTTACCGACAGCATCACCGATTATTTTTTTACAACTTCAACATCGGCATCTCAAAATTTGTTGAAATATGGTGTGGAAGCCAACAACATTCACTTTGTAGGCAACGTGATGATTGATACTTTATACCAAAATTTAGATCGAATTTTGGAACCTGTTTTTTGGAACGAATTCCAATTGGAAACTGGAAATTATATTATTCTTACGCTACATCGCCCATCGAATGTAGATGAAGAACAATCGTTGATTCAACTGCTTCAAGGTATTGATGTTTTGGCTGGAGATAAAAAAGTGATTTTCCCAATTCATCCAAGAACAAAAGCCATCTTGGGCGAAACGAATTTAGACTTGAAAAATATTCTTTTTGTCGAGCCTCAAGGGTACTTGAATTTTATGTACCTCATCAAAAATAGTTTTGCCGTGATTACGGATTCTGGTGGAATTTCGGAAGAAACCACCGTTATGGGAATTCCTTGTTTTACGATGCGAAACAACACCGAAAGACCCGAAACACAAAGCATTGGAACTAATACTTTGGTAGGAACCTCTATAGAAAATTTAGAAAAACTATTTGGAGAATTCCTCGAAAACGGAAGACAAAAAGCTGGAATTCCTGAACTTTGGGACGGAAAAGCCTCGGAACGAATTGTTGAAATTTTGCTTCAAAAATAAAACCGCAAATTCGCAAATTATTAAAACATAAAATTGTTTATTTGGCTAATAATTAAAAAATAGAAGAACTAAAATTCAAAACTTTAAGCTTCTTAATAAAAAATAAGGTTAAAATTTAATTAAAAAATAAATTTGCGAATTTGCGGTAAAAAAATGGAAGACATCCTCATCATATCGAATTATTATCCTCCAGAAAAAGGCGCTGCTGCCAATAGAATTGAACAATTGGCGTTGAAATTACATCAAAATAATTACAAAGTTACCGTGCTTTGTCCTCTGGGAAATTACCCGAAAGGCGAATTGTTTCCTGAATACAAAGGCAAATTTTCAGTAACGGAACAACTTCAAAATATTACCGTGAAACGACTTTGGATTTATCCAAGTGTTAGCAAAAATATCTTCAAAAGAACACTTTCGGTTTTGTCGTTTGCCTCGATGCTTTTCTTATATTTATTGTTTAAAAAAACGCCTCATAAAGTGGTGGTTCAATCGCCACCGTTGTTATTGTCGTTTGTGTCAGTTTTGGTACTTTCGCTAATGCGAAAAAAAATAATTTTGAATGTTTCCGATTTGTGGCCCTTGGCGGCAATTGAATTGAAAGCCTTGAAAAAAGACAGTTTTTCGTATCACGTTTCTTTATTTTTAGAACGATTCATTTATTCGAAAGCTACTTTAATCTTTGGTCAATCCAACGAAATTATTACGCACATTCATTCGATTTTTCCCGAAAAAGAATGCCATTTGTACCGAAATTTTCCAGATCATAAAATGGCAGAAATGGATTTTATTACCAATGAAAACGGACCCATAAAACTATTTTACGCTGGATTATTGGGCGTTGCTCAAGGTGTTTTTGAATTGTGCCAGCAAATTAAATTAGAAGAAATAGATATTGAATTGCATATTTTTGGTGACGGTGCAGAGAAATCGCAAATCGAAGATTTAATTCAGCAAAATCCAGAGATAAAAATCTTCTTCCAAGGAATGCTGGAACGCAATGTTTTACACGAAAAACTACAATCTTTTGATATTGCTATTGTACCATTAAAAACAAGAATCTACGGCTCTGTTCCTTCGAAAATATTCGAATATGGCGCTTTGGGATTTCCTATTCTGTATTTTGGTGGTGGTGAAGGCGAAACCATCGTAAAAGAGAATAATATGGGTTGGGTGGCGAATGTTGGCAATTTTGAAAAGTTGAATGCAACATTAATTGAAATTTCAAAAACGGGAAAAAGCGAAATTCAAACGATGAAAAAACAGGTCTTTAATGCTGCTGAAATAAATTTCAACCTTGATTTTCAAATAAAGGAGCTAATTGGAAAAGGTGTTTTTTAATAAGCTTTTTCATCGCCTTTTAAAGTGTTATAAATCGTATTGAAGATGATTTTAACATCCAATAAAATCGACCAATTTTCCATATAGAAAATATCATATTTTACTCTATTGATGATGTCTTCGTCGGTTTCTACTTCGCCCCGAAAGCCTTTTGTTTGAGCAAGCCCTGTAATTCCGGGCTTTACAAAATGACGTACCATAAATTTATCGACTTTCGCAGCATACAAATTGGCAACGCTAACCATATGTGGTCTTGGCCCAACCACGGACATATCGCCCAATAAAACATTAAAAAATTGTGGCAATTCGTCAATGCTGGTTTTTCGGATAAACTTGCCCACTTTAGTTATTCGCACATCGTTTTTGGAAGACAAATCTAAATCGGCTTTGTCGTTTACCATCATCGATCTGAATTTATAGCAATTGAATTCTTTATAGTGCAATCCGTTTCTTTTTTGCGCGAAAAATACGGGCCCTTTTGAATCTAATTTGATAATTATAGCCAAAATTGGTGTAAGCCAAGACATTAATCCAACAATTATTATTGAAGAAAAAACAAGGTCAAAACCGCGCTTGATAACTTTGTTCAAAGTTTCATCTTGCAAAATGTTTCTTAATGAAATAATCGGAATATAGTCGTAGTATTCGAATTTAGCTGTTCTGGAAAGGATTTGTTTTTCGCTTGGAATAAATTTTAAAGTTTTCAAATTATTGTCGGCAAAATAAATGAGATCGCTAATTTGACTATCCGACAAATCGGCCATAGCACAATATATTTCATCTGCTTTGCTCTTTAATGCAAACGAAAGGCATTCTTCAATTCTTTCCTTTTTATGCGTTTCTAGAGTGAAAACCTTTATTATTTTATATCCATAATCTTGATTTTCGGAGAAAAATGTTTTTAATGGATGGATGTTAGTATCATTTCCTAACAAAACGACCGTTCTGGAATTTCCTCCATATAACACCCTGAATTTTCTTAGAAAATAATAAATAGAAAGTTTCAAAAAAAGAATCAATAGTATTGATAGAAAAACAAAAAAAACAACTCTTTTTTGAAAATAGAAATCCGAGTAAAACAATTCTAGTGCCAAACAAAATAAGGAAAATAAAATGAACTGTTTTAAAGCGCAATTTAAGATTGCAATTACCTTGGTATAGCGATAGACTTCATAGAAACCGAGGTAAATCGCAATTGTAAACCAAGCAATACTTATTAAAATTGAGTAAAGAATTTCGTTGCTATGAAACGGAAATATATATGTAGCCAATCCATTGATGATGATTAAATCGATCAAGTACGAAAAAGGACGTATATAGCCCGAATATCTTCCCGTTTTTGTCTTCACTAATTGATGTATTTAGAAAAATCTTTATGTTCTTCTTTTACTAATTCTTCGGTTGATAATGATTTGAAATAGTCGTAAGTGATTTTCATCCCTTCTGCTCGATTTACTTTGGCTTCCCAACCCAATAATTCTTTGGCTTTGGTCGTGTCCGGTTGACGTTGCAAAGGATCGTTTATTGGAAGTGGATAATACACTACTTTTTGAGTAGTTCCCGTTAGTTTTATAATTTCATCGGCAAAATCCTTGATGGTAATTTCGTCCGGATTTCCAATGTTTACAGGAAGTGAATAATCAGAATGCAATAATCTAAAAATGCCTTCTACTTGATCATCGACGTAACAAAAAGAACGGGTTTGCATTCCGTCACCAAAAATTGTTAAGTCTTCGCCACGAAGCGCTTGACCAATAAATGCAGGAATAACACGACCGTCATTGAGTCGCATTCTTGGTCCGTAAGTATTAAAAATTCGAACGATTCTGGTTTCTACACCGTGAAAAGTATGATACGCCATTGTGATGGATTCTTGGAATCTTTTGGCTTCGTCATAAACACCTCTTGGTCCAATGGTATTTACGTTTCCATAATATTCTTCGGTTTGAGGATGAATGAGTGGATCTCCGTATACTTCCGATGTGGATGCGATAAGAATTCGAGCTTTTTTGACTCTTGCCAATCCTAAAAGGTTATGAGTTCCTAGAGAACCTACTTTCAAGGTTTGAATTGGAATCTTCAAATAATCTATTGGGCTTGCGGGTGAAGCAAAATGAAGAATATAATCTAAATTGCCAGGAATGTGAACAAACTTGGTAATGTCGTGATGATAAAATTCGAAATTTTCTAGCTTGAATAAATGTTCAATATTTTTTAAATCTCCCGTGATGAGATTGTCCATTCCAATAACAAAATAACCTTCTTTAATAAAACGGTCACAAAGATGTGAGCCTAAAAATCCAGCAGCTCCAGTAATTAATATTCTTTTCATTTATCTTTCGGATTATTGAAATCCATTTATTTTGCGTTAAAAATTTGCTCTAATATTTTGATTGTAATCAAATAAGTTGGTTTTACACCTGTTGTTCCTAAACCGCCAGAAGCTAATGTGCTCCCTGTTTCAAGAGGATTATCCGATGCGTAATAGGCATATCTCACTTTCACATCGTGAGGAATACTTTTTCTAATTTTTGAAGCTGACTGAATGGCTTTTTGATAATAAGAACCTTCCATTTCGAGTCCAATTACACCCCAAGTCGATTCGTGAAAGAACTTTAATAAATCTTTATTTTGCAATGATGTTCCTAAAACCGTAACCATTGCTCCTTCGAAAACTGGAATATCATCGTCTTCAAACATTGCTGCTGTTAATTCGTTTTCGAAGAAATAATTATCGGCAGTTCCTTCATTGATATGCGCCGTTGGAATCATTATATCGCCTTTTCCGCCTTGAAGAATTCCCGCTTTTCCCATAATAGAAACCGATTCGACATTCAATAAAATGTCCTTTTTATAGGGTTTTAATAGTTCGTCGATGGTTTCGTAAGCTTGCTCGCCAAAAGCATAATCCATCACAATAATTACTGGCTTTTTATCTCCAATAGTAGCTTTTGGAAACGATGATTTTGACCAATCTATTTTGGCTGTATCAAAAATTTGCACGTCAATATTGGTTCCAGAATCATCAGGAATTGAAATCATTCCGTGTAATTTTGCAAATTCCTCTACTTTATCTCTAACCTCATAAGCTCCAGCTTTACTCAATTCTTCATAAATAAAGAAATCGGATTTATCTTTGAACTTAGTTTTCAGCGCGGTTGTGGCAAAAATAGAGTTCATTACACTATGCATATTGGCACTAATCACGTGAATTGGTCGGTCTAGAAGTTGGTTCTTTTTTAACACTTCTTTGATATTTGTTGCCCAAATTTCGCCGTGAATATGATGTCCTAATCGTTCTCTTAAAATTGGACTGAAAGTTATAGTTCGTTTGTGATCATCAATTATTTCTTCAATGGCTAATTTTCCAAGCCAGAAAATAACGTGCAAAAAACGGTCTGGAGATGATGCCGATCCAAAAGCATCATAAATGTCCAGAACTTCAATAAAGGTTCTTCCAAGAATGTTTGCAGCGTGCGAAACCGCTTTCTCTTTTTCGATTTGCGTAAGCTTCTTATTCTGTGAAACCGCCAATTCTAATTTCTGCCAATCGCGAGAAACTTCTCCTGCGTCATCTAATAAAACTCGGTTTCTAATCTTGTGCGATTCGATAAAAATGAAGGTTAAATGCGTTAAAATGTCGTAAATATCCGAACGTCCACGGGTAATTTCAACATTCATTTGTTCTTCGTCAATGCGATAACAATTTCGTCGTCTTTTTGGAGGAACAATCGCCTGAAAATGCGATTTCGAATAGCCTTCATCTGAAGTTAAATTGATAAATCGACATTCTTCAATTCCTATTGGAAGACGCTCAATAACATATAAAAGTCCGCTTAATTCTACTTTTTCTTCGGCAATATTTCCATAAATTTCTGGTCGCAAAGCCAATAAAGCTTCTCTCAAAGTATCGCCCGAAACACCCATTGGCTTATAAAAACCACGATTGAACAAATGGCGCATTGTAATGTACATTTTTTCAATTGCCGCCGAAGATTCTTGCGCTCTTGATCTCGATATGTTTTTAATTTCATTCATCTGTAGAAAATATTTTTTTTAAGGAAGATGGTTATGTAACCGCCAAATGTACGGTTTTTATGAATTAGTTTGTTAAAATAAGATTTATTACGGGTTCATTTATCATCATTTTGTCCAAGGAATCACTATCTTTTTCCTTGGTTTTTCTGCTCCATTTTCCTCCAGAAAAAGTGTATAAAAAATCCCTTTCTACATAATTATAAAGGACAAATGGAAAATAAGTTTTTTGTATTTGTATGATGTTTGTGTTTAAATCTGTAACGGTTTTTTCGGTTTTGTTCTTTTCAATCATCAACTTTTCAAATCCCACAAAAAGACCACTTTTCGGAAATTTTAAATCAAATTCCATTAAATCAAAACGATTCATCCGTGTTCCTTTTTTTACGGTAACAACAAAGTCTTTGTCCAGCAGTTCTTCACCGGGAAACCCATCAGAATCAACTGCATAAAAATGAATTTTAATGATGGCGTTTTCTATTCTGCTGTCGGTATAAATACTGACTTGTTTTAAATATTTTGTCCTTTTATACGATGAAATATAAGGGAAAAATTTGGTGTCTATTTTAGGTCCATTGTCAAATGCTTGAAAAATTTCGGTATTCGTTCTACCAATTTCAATTTTTTTGGTTCCAATACTTTTTGAAATCACAACCTCATCCAAGTTATAAGCCATTGGTTTTAATTTCACATCTAAAAATGCCGATGCTTTAATGATTTTCTTTTCAAAACCTAAAGTAGAAAAAATTAATTTCTTCCCTTTCGGGGTTGCATTGATAAAAAATGTCCCATTTTCTTCGGTTGTCGAACCAATATTTTCATTCTGAACCCAAATATTTACATACGGAATTGGTTTTCCGGAAAGGCTGTCTTTTACAGCGCCTTTTATCTGCGCCGAAACAGAAAATGTAATAAAAACCAATATTAAAAAAATTCTTTCTATCATTTTATCTATTCTCTTGGTAGGAAATCCACTATTTTTCTATCATTGCTCAACCTCGGAATTTTGTTTTGTCCGCCCAATTTTCCAATGGATTTCATATAGTCTTGAAAGCCGTTTTTGATCACTTTTGTTATCACTACTTTTCGCAAAACATTCCCCACAATCAAATCATCGTAATAGATATTTTGTTTGCGCATCGCATTGTCTAAAGCTGCTGCAAATGCACCAAAATTTGCAGGTTCATTTTCAAATTCGATGAACCATTCGTGAAAGGGCAGCCCTTCTTTTGGCGTAATTTGTGGCGCAACAGTAAACTCGTTAATGCGAATGTTGGTACCAATTATGGCTTCTTGCAAAGCACTTTCGACCTCTTTTCCAATAACATGTTCGCCAAAAGCCGATATATAATGTTTGATTCTTCCTGAAACGATAACTCTGTAAGGTTTCAAGCACGTGAATTGAACCGTGTCGCCAATGTTGTAACCCCAAAGTCCCGCATTGGTCGAAATGATCAAAACATAATTCACGTCCAATTCGACTTCCCCAATGGTAAATCGTCTTGGATTATCGGTATAAAAATCATCGCTTTTGATGAATTCGTAGAAAATTCCAGAATTCAACAACAGCAACATTCCCTTTTCCTTTTGGGAATCTTGGTAGGCAAAAAATCCTTCCGAAGCTGGAAATAATTCAATGCTATCCACTTTTCTTCCAATCAGATTTTCGAATTTAGCACGATAGGGTTCATAATTGACGCCGCCGTAAATAAATAAATTGAAGTTTTTGAAAATTTCGCCAACAGGCTTGTCTTCTTTTTGCGAAAGCTTTTCAAAATACATTTGCACCCAAGATGGAATCCCAGAAATTACGGTCATATTTTGATCGAAAGTTTCTTCCACAATCGCATTAACTTTGGTTTCCCAGTCTTCAATGCAATTGGTTTCCCAAGACGGTAATCGGTTTTTTTGGAGATATTTTGGAACAAAATGCGCCACAATTCCAGACAATCTGCCCAGTTTCACGCCGTTTTTTTCTTCTAAAATAGGACTTCCTTGGAGGAATATCATTTTTCCATCAACAAAATCGGCGTTTCTTGTTTCGTGAATATAATGCAGAATGGCATTTCGAGCGGCTTCAATGTGAAAAGGCATCGATTCCTTGGTCAGCGGAATGTATTTGGCGCCTGATGTTGTTCCGGAAGTTTTAGCAAAATAAAGAGGTTTGCCTTTCCAAAGAACGTTTTCCTCGCCTTTGACCACTTTATCTACATACGGTTTCAACCCTTCGTAATCGCGAATAGGAACATTTTTGGTAAAATCTTCGAAGGTTTTTATTTGGTCAAAATGATGATCCGTTCCAAACTGCGTTTTTTTCGCTTGACGAATTAAATCTTCGAAAACGTTGCGTTGGGTTTTTATTGGATTTGTTGCCCAAACTTGTGTTTTTCGATAGATTATTTTGGCAAAAATTTTAGCAAAAAAAGGTTTTAAAGACATTTATTTCTGTGTGTTTTTCTTCACTTTAGGAAGATTGGTTTTTTCCTCATTTGCAACTTCATTCCTTAATTTCAATTCTTCTCGAGAAGCTGTCATATCCAACCGCGACGGTGCTTCTTCGCCTGAAGTTAGAATAGAATCTTTATTGAATTTGGCATATTCCAATTCCCCGGTCAGTACTTTTTGGATGGATTTTATATAAGCTTCATTTTTCTTCAAAGCTAAGGTCAAAGAATCTGATTTCAGCGCTAATTCTGTGGCATCTTTTTTAAGTTTTGAAGAGGAATATCCGGGAATAAACTCTCGCAAAGGCGTGAAAGCAATGATATATGTGGTAAAGGAAATTAATAAAATAGCGCCAATTGTACCAAATATGAAAACATTCATCAAGTTTAATTTAAATGAAAAAAGTTCTTCAAATGTTTCCTCATTCAAAATAACCAAGCGGTTTTTTGTGAATAGTTTATTGTGAAGTTTTCTTCTTTTAAGTCTATTTTCAGACATCGTTAGCGTTTATGTTACAAATATAATAATTAATGTCTTGAAATCAATCGCCTATTTTTATTACAAAACTTATCCTGATGAATTGCTTCACCTTTTTTTTAATGCTGAAAAACTAAATAATATCTTAAAATGATTTAAGGTTAAGTAATTCTATATACCTTTGTCGTACGAATTATTACAAATTTGCTTCGGCAATAAATTAGATGAATCATGGGAAGATTTGGTATCACGGAAATCCTTGTTATATTGGCAGTTGTTTTGTTGCTTTTTGGAGGAAAAAAAATTCCGGAATTAATGAAAGGTTTAGGAAGCGGAATTAAGGAATTCAAAAATGCTGCAAAAGACGACCAACCAGCAGATAAAAAAGAAACGAAAGAAGAAATGAAAGAATAAATTCTTGAAGTTTTACGCAAAAAAAATTCCAAACTCGAGACAAAATGGTCTTGGGTTTGGAATTTTGTTTTAAAAACCCATTATAATTTCAAAACTTCTTCAATTATTTTTTGTTTGCAGGTTTCCCAGTTGAAATCTTTGAACATTAAGGTTGCGGTTGAATATCGGCGTCTCCAAAATAGGTTAAACTCTTTAGCACCAAAAATTCTGAGCCGTCAATATATTTCTTATTGAAAATTTTGTTAGTTTATCTGCAAAAATTTCCTGATTAATCGTTTGATTTCCAAACATATCAATATCAGCGGAGTTTCTATGCCCAATTTGCAAAGCTAAAGACGTTCCACCAACCAATATAAAATTGCTGAAAAACTCGTCATTCATTAATTTGATTAAGAGTTACAGCAGTTCTGGACTTCCTGTTTGTGTTTGTAACATCTAAATTCTTCTTGGTTAATTTTAAAAATTGTTGAAAGTTACGAAAGCGAAACAGCATCCAAGGTCCTAAATTGTATGGCAAATTCTTTGATTTTTTCTAAACCATAAAGACTTTTTAGCAAGTTCCAATCTTCTATTTTTCCATATTCAATAACTCGCTGACTAAAAAAAACTGGCGTGTTTCTCAAAATCAAAAGTAGCTCTGTCCACATCCCAAAAAAGATGCGGTGAAAAGTCATTTATGGTTATTTCTTTACTCATAAAAACAAAGGTAAGTCTTTTTACAAAACCATCGTCAACTGGATTCTCTTTCTGTCTTCATCGACTTCCGTCACTTTTACTTCAACGTGTTGATGTAATTTCACCACCGTGTTTACATCGCTTACAAATCCTGCTTTCAATTGTGAAATGTGAACCAATCCGCTTTCTTTTAAACCAATATCGACAAAGCAGCCAAAATTGGTAATGTTGTTGACGATTCCAGGCAAAATCATTCCCGTTTTTAAATCTTTAATCGTTTTTACGTTTGGGTCAAATTCAAAAACTTTGGCTGATTTTCTGGGGTCTAATCCAGGTTTCTCTAACTCTTTGATGATGTCTTTTATTCCCAAAATTCCAATTTCGGATGTAATATAATTTTCTGCTTTAATCAAGGCTGTTTTTTCTTTATTGGCAATTAAATCATTTACCGAAAGTTTCAAATCTTTGGCCATTTTCTCCACAATACCATAAGCTTCGGGATGAACAGCGGAATTATCCAACGGGTTTTTACCATTCGAAATTCTAATAAAAGCCACTCCTTGTTGATAAGCTTTTTCGCCCAATCGTGGCACTTTTTTGAGTTGTTTTCTATCTTCGAAAGGACCATTTTCCGAACGATATTGAACTATATTTTCGGCAAGCTTCTCTCCTATTCCACTTACATAACTCAACAAATGTTTACTTGCCGTGTTGATATTTATTCCAACAGAATTCACGCAACGAATTACAGTTGCATCTAGTTCTTCTTTGAGTTTGGTTTGATCAACATCGTGTTGGTATTGCCCAACGCCAATGGCTTTCGGGTCAATTTTTACCAATTCGGCCAACGGATCTGACAAACGTCTTCCGATAGAAACCGAACCCCGAACCGTTACATCATAATTTGGAAATTCCTCTCTCGCTATTTTCGAAGCCGAATACACCGAAGCTCCTGCTTCTGAAACAATGAAAACCTGAACGGGTTTGTCGAAAGCTATTTTCTTGATGAAGAATTCGGTTTCTCTTGAAGCAGTTCCGTTTCCTATTGAAATCGCGTCAATTTGATAGGCATTCACCATCGAACGGATTTTTTTCATCGCCATTGCCGTTTCATTTTGTGGTGCGTGTGGATAAATGTTTTCATTATACAACAAATCTCCTTTCTCGTCCAAACAAACTACTTTGCAACCCGAACGGAAACCAGGATCAATCGCTAAAATTCGTTTTTCGCCCAAAGGCGGCGCCAACAATAATTGTCCCAAATTATTGGCAAAAACCTGAATTGAATTCGCATCAGCTTTGGCTTTGGCTTCTTGCAAAGCTTCGTTGGAAATCGCTGGATTCAACAATCTTTTGTAACTGTCTTCGATGGCCAATTGAATGTGTGGCGTACTTGGACTTTGACCTTTTAAAATCAATTCATCAATAATATCGTAAGCTTCATCAATATCTACTTCTACTTTAAACTTGATAAAACCTTCATTTTCGGCACGAAGCATCGCCAATAATCGATGCGAAGGTGCTTTTGTCAAAGGTTCTGACCAATCGAAATATTGGTTGAATTTTTGGGCATCTTGTTCGTCTTTTTTGGTTTTTACGACCTTGGTGGTTATGGTTGCTTTGCGTTGAAAAAGTCTTCTTAACTGTTTACGAACATAAATATTTTCGTTAATCCATTCCGCAATAATGTCTCGTGCTCCTTGCAAAGCTGCGTCTTCATTGATCACATTTTCATTGATGTATTTCGTCGAAATAAAATCGATATTCTCATTATTTTGCGCCATTATGATTTTGGCTAATGGCTCCAAACCGTTCTCGCGAGCAACATCAGCTTTGGTTTTTTTCTTCTTTTTAAACGGCAAATAAAAATCTTCTAATTCCTGTAAATCGAAGGATTGTTCTATTTTGGATTTTAATTCCGATGAAAGTGCCTTTTGCTCTTCAATAGATTTTAAAATGGCCTCTTTTCGTTTTACAATTACTTCATAGTCCTTTTGGAGTTTAGCAATTAGCTCAATTTGAACTTCGTCCAGATTTCCTGTTGAGTCTTTTCGATAACGGGAAATAAACGGAATGGTGCAATCTTCTTGCAATAATTTTACCGTATTTTGAATGTTTAGGGTCGCTGTTTGAACAGTCTTGGCGATGAATTGTATGTTGGTCATTTTTGTTTTTTTTACGGACAGCTAAAATAATATCTTTGCAACTTAATTTGAGCTAAATGAATATTTTATTTAACTGTTTTTTAATTTTGAATGGAATGGCTTTTTCGCTAATGGCTTATGATAAATATTTGGCAAAAACTCAAAAACACAGAATTTCGGAGCTAACTCTATTAAGCTTTGTTATTTGCGGAGGAACGATTGGTTCTGCTATGGCGATGCTCCTTTTTAGACATAAAACTTCAAAAATTGCTTATTTATGGAAGTTTTGGGGAATTGCAATCATCCAAGTTTTAATCGCTCTCTGTTGGTTAAATTACTAATCCTGAACAATAAAATCTTTGGAAATTTCTTCCCTTTTGTATTCAGGTTGAATATTGATGTGATTGATTTGGAATTTTTCAAATAAAACGTTTTCCATTTTACGCAAAATTTCATTGAATTCACTCATTTTTATATCTTCGGAACAATCAAGATGAGCTTCGAGATGCAATTCATCATCGTTAAGATGCCAAACGTGAATATGGTGTAATTTATCAGTGCCTGGAATTTTGTGTACTTCTTCGATAATCTCATCAATATCAATGTGAACTGGTGTAAAAAGCATCAACATTTTGGTAGAGGTTTTGAGTAAATCAAAGCCCACAATTATCAAATAGATAGCAATAACCATGGTCATTACGCTATCTACCCAAAACCATTCGAAATATTTCATCAACAAACCGCCAACCAAAACCGCTACCGAAGCCAACATATCTGTAAATAAATGCAGATAAGCCGATTTCATATTCAGATTTTTATCCGCATCATTTTTTAGCATCATAGCAGATAAACCATTGGCAACTATCCCTACAATAGACAGCCAAATAACTAATTCGGAATGAATTTGTTGTGGATTAAAAAAGCGTTCAATTGCACCATAAATTAAAAAAAAAGCCACAATGATTAAAGTCATTGCATTGACAAAAGCAGCAATAAGTTCTGCTCTTTTGTACCCAAAAGTTTGATCTACAGAAGCTTTTTTTCTGGATAATTTATGCGCAACATAGCTAAAAACCAAGGAAAGCACATCCGAAAAATTATGCAAAGCATCCGATAGCAAAGCTAAACTTCCTGAAATAAGTCCGCCAATGACTTGCGCAATCGTAATTACAAGATTTAAAACAATCGAAAACAATAGATTTTTTCCTTCTACTTGGTGGTGATGACTGTGATCGTGGTTGTGATGGTGCGACAATTTGAAGTTATTTAATGTCGTTAATAATGGAAATAATTTGAAGTTTTAGTTTTGGTAAATGATTGTGATATGTTTCCCAAACTGCATCGTGATCTACTTTATTATTCGTGAATCAAAAAATTTCTCATCCCTTTGGCTTGAACCCAAGGAACATCAGGATATTTTTGTATTAATTCTTCCTCCATATTAACAATAGCTTCACAAATTATTTCTATATTTCTAAATATTGCATCTTGTTTTATCCAATCTTCTAAATAACTTCCATAAGACAAATCTTTGGTAATTATTTCTATTTTTTCGATACATTCTACCACGTTTGCAAGCGAAATAGATTCTTATCATTATCCATAAATATTTTTTAAATCATTAAAAATATTTTCTTTCAATAACGGATGAACTGCATTTTCAGAAACTAAATCTATTTTCTTTTGTAATTTTTTTTGCAACGCATCTTGAATATCAACCAAACCAAAAAGAGAAATAGGCGTATTGAAACTGTACAAAATATCAATATCACTCGCTGCGGTTTCCTCATTTCGAGCTACAGAACCAAACAGCCCAATACGTTTTGGATTGTATGGTTTTAAGGTATTGATAATAATATCTATTTCTTTCTGTGTTAACATTTTACAAAGTTACATTAATTTTAACAGCTAATTTTATCTACTCGTGTTTGGTGTCTTCCACCTTCAAATTCAGTAGTTAAAAAAGTTTCTACAATTTCGATCGCTTGTTGAATAGAAGTATAACGTGCTGGAATACTGAGAACATTAGCATTATTGTGCAAACGGGTTAAATAAGCAATTTCTTTGATCCAACACAAACCCGCTCTTACTTTTGGATGTTTATTTACTGTCATTGCAATACCGTTTCCAGAACCACAAATTACGATTCCAAAATCAGCTTTTCCTTCCGAAACATCATTAGCAACTGGATGTCCAAAATCTGGATAATCCACAGAAGCATCTGTATCGGTTCCATAATTGGTAACTTCGTATCCTTTTGATTCTAAATAGTGAACAATGGCTTTTTTATATTCTGGTCCTGCGTGGTCGTTTCCTATGGAGATTTTCATAATAAATGGATTGTATTTCTGTTGCAAATTTACTGAAACATTTACTTATTTTTAAATTTATACTATTAAATATATAATGCGAATCAAGGGTTGAGAAATGACAAAAAAAGAAAGAAATAACTTTCAAATAATTAGTTTAATAGTCTGAAAATCAGTAT
>JAAFGY010000038.1 GCA_010365135.1 Flavobacterium sp. | reverse complement strand
GTTTGTTTTTCGACTTCAAGATACTGAATTTCAGTATCTTGACCAATATTTACCCAATATTTTTTACTTTAAATAATTGCACCCAACGGGTTAGATTAATAAGAATGGCATATAATTTTTCGCGATCTGTTCGAATTATGGTTTCTTCCTGATCGGATTGGCTTTTTAAAACAAGTTGTATGCCCTTGTCTTGAGTTTCAGGTCTGAAAAAGGTTTGTATGTAAAGCATTTGTTCGTCAACATTTGTCGTCGAAAGACTTACATTCATTTGTCCAGCTTCAATTTTTGAAATATCAATAATGTCGTTGATGATATTAAAGAGACGAGTTCCACTTTTTTCGATAATTTTGATATAATTTCTTTGCTCCTCAGAAGTAAGGTTTTCTTCTTTCAACAATTTGGCAAAACCCATAATACCATTCATTGGAGTTCTAATTTCGTGGCTCATATTAGCAAGAAAGGCTGATTTTAATTGGTCGCTTTCTTCTGCTTTTATTTTGGCTTTCTGTAGTTGTTGATTGGTATTTTTTAATTTTTCTTTAGATGAAACCAATTTTTTATAGTTTTTTTTAAGTGATTCGTTCATCTGTTCCGCAATAATACTTGCGCGATATTTGGTAATGAGTAATGAAAAGGATAATGCAAATAATAAAAAACTTATTATTATCCCGCCAATGGTGATGATCATCACCTTAGCTGAAAAGAAAAAAGCTTTTTCAGAAGGCTCTGAAAAGACAAGTACCCAATTTTTATTATTAAACACCATAGAAAGTATACTCGTTCTAGCATTGGAATTCTTGCTTTTTATTCTATTTTTATAGCTGTCAAACACGAGTGATTTAGGTGAAATAGAGTTATCGTCGTACACTTGCAAACGAATATTGGTTTTATCGCTTAAGAATCTTGCGCCTAAAATACTCTCCATTAAATCCCCCATTAGAAAAGGACTAAAAACCCACCCAATAACAGCCGAACGACGCTCTGCCACAGTGTTTAAGGATGCGTTTTTGTATACGGGAACATACATTATTGTCCCAGTCGGACTCTCTTTTTTAGTGCCTACTTGTAGCGTCACTTTTCCTGAAAGGATCGCCCTATTTTGATCGCGAGCCTGTTCCATTGCTTTGCGTCTTGTGGGTTCTGAAAACATATCAAAACCAAAAACTTGAGCATTTGTCTCGTCAAATGGCTCAAGATAAATTATAGAAGTGTAAACCTCTCGGTCTGCTGATGGAAAAACGGTATACTGAGGAAATCCTTCTTTTCGAATGGATGAAAGGTGTTCTTTTAATTGTTCTTTTTTTATAATAGTTGCAAAACCATAACCCTGAACTCCTACAAATTTTATATTCTTTCTAGAAAATTTATTGAAACGTTTCCACTCTTTGCGGGTAACCGAATTAGAAGCTTCGATCAAGGATGCGCCGCTAATTAGGAATTCGGTTTGTACATTAATTCGTCGTAGAATTTTAGTTTTAATGTCATTACAAACTAGAACAAACTCTTTTTTTGATTGAGATTCTTCTTCCTTTCTGATATAATTGGAAACACTAAAAGTTAGTAATAACCCAAAAATTAGTATAACAAAAGACTTCCAAATAGGATTGAAGTTTGTTGCTATTAATTTTTTAATTATTTCTAAATTAAGCATCTTGAATATTTCTTTGCAATTGATAGGTTTTCTGGAATATTTTTTGACGTTATTTCTCTGGGATTGATTTGTTTTATGCTAAAAAAGCATGCTATTTAAATCACGTTTATCGTGCAAAAATTCACCTACAAAGAAAGAAAAAAAAGGGAATAAAACAATTCTTTTTGAAGTCTTTTTATTTCTATAATCGAAACAAGATTTAATAAAGGTAGGGCAAGTAAAAACCACAACAAACTTAGAAGGATTCTTCTTGTGGGAGCATTAAATTTTAATTCTGAAATACCTACTTTTGGAAAAAATTATTTTGATTTCAAAAACCATAATTCTAAAGTGAGAACTACGATAAAAAATGCTGTTTCAAACAAAATAAATGCCATTGGGCTGCCTATTTTGGCGTTATGTTGGGTGAGTTTTTTTTGGGGTACAACTTGGCTTGCTTCAAAAGAAGGCGTTAAATACATGCCCGCTTTACAACTTGCCGGAATTCGACAGTTTATTGGCGGATTTCTTTATGTTTCTTATTTTTTGTATAAAAAAGCACCTTGGCCCAAAGGGAAACAATGGAAAGCAATTTTTATTTTGAGCATCCTTAATTTTGCTTTGAGCAACGGGCTGAGCACTTGGGGAGTGAAATACATTAGTAGCGGTTTAGGTGCCATCATTGGAGCCATTTTCCCATTATGGATTGTATTAATTACTATTTTTAAAGGCGAAAAAATCGCACGATTATCGATTTTTGGATTGATCGTTAGTTTTGGAGGCGTTTGCGTTATTTTCTACGATCATCTCGCCGATTTTATAAAACCGGATTTTAGATTTGGTATTTTCCTTTCCTTGATAGCTACCGTAAGTTGGGCTTTCGGGACTTTATACACTAAGAAAAAAGCGGCTAGCTTTAATCCTTATTTTAGTTTGGGATTGCAAATGCTAATTTCAAGTTTCATTACTTTGGCGATTATTGGTGCCACTGGAACAGGAGTTAGTATTACTTCTATTCCGGCAAATTCTTGGTGGTCAATTGGGTATTTAGTACTCATTGGTTCGGTGCTGACATTTATTGCTTTTATTTATATGCTTCAAAGATTACCTCCAGAAATAAACAGTATTTATGCCTACATTAATCCCATTGTTGCTGTATTATTGGGCTCCATCATTTTTGGCGAACCCCTTACAATGGCAATAGCAATAGGAGGTGGAGTCACATTGTGTGGTTTGTATATGGTGAATTATTCCATTCGAAAAGGAAAACTTTAAAAATAAAAAAATTCCCAAGTGTGAGCTTGGGAATTTCCATACCATCATTTTTAAATTACCAGATTTTCACTCGTTTCTCTGGAGCAATATACATTCCGTCTCCTGACTTGATGAAGAAAGCTTTATAAAAAGAATCCACGTTCTGTAAAGGGACATAGGCACGATACATTCCTGGAGAATGAGGATCGGTTTTTACCAGATTTTTTATGGATTCGTCACGCATTTTTGTTCTCCAAACCGTGGCCCAAGAAATAAAAAAACGTTGTTCAGGTGTATAACCGTCTATCAATCCTGGGTTGCCATTCGCTTTCAAATAAAGTTGCAAGCCATCGTAAGCGGCATTTATTCCGCCTAAATCACCAATGTTTTCGCCCAAAGTAAATTTTCCGTCAACAAAAGTTCCTGGCAAAGGCTGCAAAGCGCTGTATTGATCCGCAAGTGCACCCGTCAAAGATGCAAATTGTTTCTGATCATCTGCCGTCCACCAATCTTTCAGGTTACCATCAGCATCATAACGTGCTCCTGAATCGTCAAATCCGTGGGAGATTTCGTGTCCAATAACAGCGCCAATTCCACCATAATTTACTGCTTCATCCGCCTGATAATTGTAAAATGGTGGTTGCAAAATAGCCGCGGGAAACACAATTTCGTTGTAAGAAGGATTGTAATAGGCATTTACCGTTTGTGGCGACATTCCCCATTCGGTTTTATCAACGGGTTTGTATAGTTTATCTATATCTTCTTTAGATCTCCAAAGCGCTATATTTTTTGAATTTTCAAAATAGGTTCCTCCTTCTTCCGGACTTTTGATAGTCAAGGCAGAAAAATCTTTCCATTTGTCAGGATAACCAATTTTAATTTGTGATTTGTGCAGTTTTGCAATGGCGCTTACCTTGGTTTCTGCTGACATCCACGGCAAATTATTGATACGATTTTCGAAAGCAATAAAAATATTTCTGATCATTTTCTCGGCTTTGACTTTGGCTTCAGCTGGAAATTTTTTCTCCACATATAATTTACCCAATGCTTCGCCAGTTGCAGTATTTATTACTTGCAAAGCTCTTTCGTCAAGTGGTCTTTGTTGTAAAGCTCCAGTTAACGTTTTGCCATAAAACTCCCAGTTAGCGGTTTCAAGAGCGGTGGATAATCTCCCTGATGATCTGTTCAACAAGGTCCAACGCATATAAGCTTTCCAGTCTTCGACCTTGTTTTCTTTAAAAATCGTTTCTAAAGCTGCCATATATTTAGGCTGCGTAACAATCAACGAATCGGCTTTGGTCAAGCCTATTTTTGTCAAATAGTTTTTCCAATTTATGGATGGCGTCAGTTTTTGCAAATCAGCAACCGACATCGGATTGTATGATTTTCTGCGGTCTCTTCTTTCCACTCGATCAAATCTGGGTTTTGACATTGCAGTTTCCAATGCCAAAATTTTATCCGCATCTTCTTTTGCTTTGGCAGGTTTTTCGCCCAAAAATTGCAACATTCTAGTCACATGCAAAACATATTTAGCTCTCTTTTCCTTCGAATCCTTGTCGTCTGAAACATAATAATCGCGATCTGGCAAACCTACGCTTCCAGGGCCAATGCTAATTACATTTCTGTTGCTGTTCTTGGCATCAGCATCAATCCCGAGTCCAAAAAATCCAATGCCTCCAATAGGATCCATTTCAATCAATAGCGTTTGTAGATCCTTGGTGTTTTTTACTGCATTAATTTTTGCTAAATAAGGTTTTAATGGAGACAAGCCTTGTTGATTTCGTCCCACGGTATTCATTATAGTTTTGTACAGATTTATGGCTTTACCTTGATCTGTATTGGATTTGTACTTGGGATTTTTAGAGGCTTCCGCCAAAATTTCCAATGCATCTTTATCCGTTTTTTGACGCAATTCATTAAAGCTTCCCCAAGAAGTTTTGTCGGCAGGAATTTCCGTTTTGTCAAGCCAACTACCGTTTACGAATCTGAAAAAGTCTTCGTTTGGCTTACTATTTTTGTCCATATTGGAAACATTGATTCCTAATTCTTTCATTGCGGGAACATTTTGAGCTTGAATAGTTGTAAATCCAATTATTGCAGGAATAACAAAAATCAATTGATTTTTTTTCATTTATTTAATGGTTTAGTTATGGTCGCAAACCTATTCATAATAAAGCAACAAATGTGTTAATGTTTGTTAAAAAAATTCCTAGTCGATTTAAACCAAGTTTCCAATCCGTATTTTTGCTAAAATTACTTTTATGCAATCCTTTTTTTATAAATATCGAAAATTCTTTGGTGCTTTGTTGGTCTTTTCTATTGTCGTGATTTTCCTGTTTTATACCGCATTAAAGCCCAAGAAATCCTTGCCTATTTTCAATCCATCGGATGTAAATCCAGAATTAGTGGATTCGACAGTACAATATATTGCCAGCAAACATTTTATTGCCGATTTTTCGTTTACCAATCAAAACGGGAAAATCATTACCCAAAAAGATTATGAAGGCAAAATATATGTCGCTGATTTTTTCTTTACCACCTGCAAATCCATTTGTCCAAAAATGACAACCAATCTGGTCGATGTGCAAAAAGCGTTTCTTGATAATCCGAAAGTAAAATTGCTTTCGTTTACCGTAATGCCGGACATTGACAGCGTTTCAGTTTTGAAAGATTATGCTAAAATTAACGGCGTAAATGACAGCAAATGGAACTTGGTTACCGGCGATAAAAAAACCATTTATTCGATGGCTCGAAAATCCTTTCTGGCAGTAAAACAAGGAAAACCAGACGAATTATACGACATGGTTCACACCGAAAATTTTGTACTTGTTGACTCCAAAAAAAGAGTTCGCGGTTTTTATGACGGAACCAATAAAGAGGAAATTAAAAGACTAATTGAAGATATTAATTGGCTTTTGGAAGACGAGAAATAGCAAACCTGATAATTGTCATTTTATATTCTTTTTTTTACTGTACTTTTGCAATCTAAAATCAATCTAAATAAGAAATTGAAAACTACGATTGCCAATTTAAAAAAAGGACAAAAAGCTATAATCAAAGATTTTGATGCAGATATCATCCCGCTAAAGTTATTGGAAATGGGCTGTTTGCCAGGCAATATGGTCGAATTACTTCAAATTGCACCTTTTGGTGATCCTTTATATTTAGATATAAATGGCTCACACCTTGCTATTCGTATCGAAACTGCTCAGGAAATTGAGGTTGATATTCTTAAAAAATAACTCTAAATGACCAAACAAAATATCAACATCGCATTAATTGGGAATCCAAACGTGGGGAAAACTTCGGTTTTTAATCGCCTGACGGGTTTGAACCAACAAGTGGGAAATTATCCGGGAATTACGGTCGAAAAGAAAGTTGGTTTTTGCAAATTACCCAACAATATCAATGCAAACGTAATCGATTTGCCCGGAACCTACAGTTTAAATGCCAGTTCAGCTGACGAAAGTGTGGTGATTGATCTTTTGCTAAACAAAAAAGACAAACTCTTTCCGGATGTCATTGTTTTAGTTTCAGAAGTAGAGAATTTGAAGCGTAATTTATTGCTTTTTACTCAAATAAAAGACTTGGAAATTCCAACCATTTTGGTCATTAACATGATTGATCGAATGGAACTCAAAGGCATTTCATTAGACATTCCTTTTCTAGAAGACCATTTAAAAACCAAAATTGCACTAGTAAGTTCCCGAAAAAATAGTGGTATTGAAGAGCTAAAAAATTTAATTACCACCTACAAAACCATTTCTACGGAAGCTTGTTTGAATGCTTCTTCGATCGATGATGACTATTTTAATAATCTTAGAAAAACATTCCCAAATCAGTCTTTATACAAACTTTGGCTGGTCATTACCCAAGACGTAAATTTCGCGGGTTTAAATAGAAAAAAAATTGAAAATCAATCGTTTACAAAAACAGATTCCGAGTTAAAAAGACTGCAACAAAAAGAAACAATCAAGCGGTACCAATTTATAAATGACACTTTAAAAATTGGACAAAATGTAGATTCCGCCTCGGCGACAGATTTCAGGAGCAAACTCGATCGAGTACTGACACATAAATTTTGGGGCTACCTAATCTTCTTTATTATTTTATTTGGAATTTTTCAGTCCATTTTCGAATGGTCAAAAATTCCAATGGATTTAATAGACCACTCATTTGCATACCTCAGTACTTTGGCAAGCGATACCTTGCCACCAGGAGCTTTTACCAATTTAATTGCGCAAGGAATCATCCCCGGAATTGGTGGAATTTTGATATTTATTCCGCAAATTACGTTTTTATTTTTGTTCATTTCCGTTCTCGAAGAAAGCGGCTATATGAGTCGTGTGGTCTTTTTGATGGACAAAATTATGCGAAAATTTGGCCTTTCCGGCAAAAGTGTTGTCCCACTTATTTCTGGAACAGCCTGCGCGATTCCGGCAATTATGGCCACCCGAAATATCGAGAACTGGAAAGAACGATTAATCACAATTCTTGTAACACCCTTTACCACTTGTTCAGCAAGATTGCCTGTTTATGCCATTATTATTGGGCTTGTAATTCCCGACAAATTTGTTTTTGGATTTCTAAATTTGCAAGGATTAACATTGATGTTGTTGTATCTTATAGGTTTTGGAATGGCGATACTTTCGGCCTACGTGCTTCATAAAGTGCTTCGACTCAATTGCAAAACTTTTTTTGTGGTCGAAATGCCTAATTATAAGTTGCCAATGCTTAAAAACGTAACGATAAACGTAATCGAAAAAACCAAAGCATTTGTTTTTGGGGCAGGAAAAATCATTCTTTCCATCTCGGTGATTTTATGGTTTTTGGCTTCCAATGGTCCCAGTAAAAAATTCCGAGATGCCGATGCAATTATCAAGACAAAAACGGAGAATAGTAGCTTGTCAAAAATAGAATTGAAAAATAAAATAGCTTCTTATAAATTAGAAAACTCCTATATTGGACTAATGGGAAAAAGCATCGAGCCTTTGATTTCGCCTTTGGGTTACGATTGGAAAATTGGCGTTGCCATTATCAGTTCCTTTGCCGCAAGAGAAGTTTTTGTGGGAACATTAGCGACCATTTACAGCGTGGGAGGTAGCGACAACGAAGCCACTATTAAGAATAAGATGAAAGCCGAAATTAATCCTGAAACTGGAGCTAAAATATTTAATTTTGCTTCTGGAATTTCATTATTGCTATTTTATGCCTTCGCGATGCAATGTGCGAGCACTTTGGCCGTTACAAAGAAGGAGACAAATAGTTGGAAATGGCCTATGGGGCAATTGGTTTTTATGAGTAGCTTCGCCTATATTGTGGCGTTGATTGCTTATCAAATTTTAAAATAATACTTATGATTCAAGAAATTTTAGCCTATCTTACTTTAGCAATTGCAGTCGTTTTTTTAGTTCGAAAATTCTTTTTCAAAAAGAAAAAAACGGATAATAACTGCGGTGATGATTGCAATTGTCAATAAGCCACCTTCACAAAAAGATTGCTTGCAATTTTATTCGAAATGGTTAATTCTTTACTGTCAACTTTTATTTTTATGGACAAATCGAAGCTTTCTTTAGCGATAATTTCGATTTTGGAACCCAAAGCGATGGCCTGTTTATCCAAGTATTTCAAGAAATCTGCCGAAGAATCTTTTACTCCTACACAAATTCCTATTTGATTTACAACTAAATCCGAAAGCAATTGTTTGTCCGTTTTTGTCATTCTTCCTTGAGCATCCGGAATGGGATCGCCGTGCGGATCTTCGGTAGGATTGCCCAGAAAATCATCCAATTTATTGATGAGTTGCTCCGATTTTATATGTTCCAATTGTTCGGCAATATCGTGAACTTCATCCCAAGCAAAATCTAATTTTTCGACCAAAAACACTTCCCACAAACGGTGTTTTCTTACAATCATTTTGGCGATCAATTTCCCCTTATCAGTCAAGGAAACTCCTTGGTATTTTTTGTAGTTCACCAAGTCTTTCTCGGCTAATTTTTTCAGCATATCGGTTACAGAAGAGGCTTTGGTTTCCGTCATTTCTGCGATGGCATTCGTGCTCACTTCGGAATCGGTAAGATTCGTAAGATGGTAAATGGTTTTGAGATAATTTTCTTCTGAAAAAGTCATTTTGATTTACGAATTTGAATATTAGATTTAAGATACAATTCCTGCTATTAAATTTTTACAATAAACAACGGAATCGAAATCTTGTGGCGCAATTTATCAACGGTGGTTCCAAAAATTAAATCTTTGAAGCCAGTATGGCCGTGAGTTCCCATAACTAAAACGTCGAAATTTCCTTTGTTGATGATTTCTGGAATCACTTTAGTGGGTTTTCCATATCCTAGCTTAGTTTTTATCTTAAATCCTCTTTCCGAAAGCATTTCTTTATATTCTGCCAATAATTTTGCATCAATTAATGTTTCATGGTCTTCAATGTTTTTGCCATAAACCATGGCTCCAACGGTTTCCACAACGTGAATTAAGGTATATTTTGCTTCCATTCCGCCCAATTCAAACGCGTGGTTTATGGCCACTTCATCGGCAGCCGAGAAATCGACCGAAACAGCAATTCTTTTTTTATTGTATGTTCCTCTTTTAGAAAATTGCAAGTTTAAATTGTGCGGCGAATGATTTTGGAATTCCTGTTTTGCTTTGGTTATAAACGGTTTAAAAACGATATACAATAACAAAATCAAGAATCCAAAAGCTATTGGAACTACCGTAAGCCACAACACGATTGGATTATTAGAAGTTTCGAGCCAGCCTACAATTTCATTATACACTAATTTTACGTTTAACGAAACAATAATCAAAGCCACGAGCCAAGAAACAAATTGGGTAGTTTTGCTAATTTGAAATCCTTTCATTTTAGATTTATCGCTTACAAAATGGATTAGCGGAATAATGGCAAAACCCAATTGTAAACTCAAAACCACCTGACTCAAAATCAATAATTTTCCCGTCACGCTTTCGCCAAAAATAGAAATAACAATCACGGCAGGAACAATCGCTATTAATCGGGTAATTATCCTTCGAACCCAAGGTTGAATTCTTAAATTAAGATAGCCTTCCATAACAATTTGTCCGGCCAAAGTTCCCGTTATTGTAGAGCTTTGACCTGCCGCGATCAGAGCAACGGCAAATAATATTGGTGCCCATTTCGAACCCAAGATGGGCTCCATAAATTTGTAGGCATCCTGAATTTCAGCAACCTCATACATTCCATTTTTATAGAATGTTGCTGCCGCCAAAATTAAAATAGCTGCATTGACAAAGAAGGCTAGGTTCAAGGCAATCGTACTATCGATTAAATTGTATTTTAATGCTTGCTTGATTCCTGCAACGCTGCGGTCGAATTTTCGGGTTTGCACTAAAGAAGAATGTAGGTATAAATTGTGCGGCATTACCGTAGCGCCAATAATCCCAATGGCAATGTAAAGCGCCGCCGAATTGGGCATCGAAGGAATTAAACCATACAGTACTTTTCCCATTTCAGGTTGGGCAAAAATCATTTCGAAAACAAACGAAATCCCAATGATGGCTACCAATACAATGATAAAAGCTTCCATTTTTCGGATGCCTTTATTGATTAGAAACAGCAATAAAAAAGTATCCAAAACCGTGATCAAAACTGCATCAATCAACGGGATTCCAAACAACAAATTAATTCCGATTGCCATTCCTAAAACTTCGGCAAGGTCACAGGCAGCAATCGCAATTTCTGCAAGAAAATAAAGTATATAATTAATTGGTTTCGAATAAGTTTCCCGTGAAGCTTGCGCTAAATCCCTTTGGGTAACAATTCCCAGACGAGCGCTCAAACTTTGCAACAGCAATGCCATCAAGTTGCTCATTAATAAAACCCACAGCAAGGCATACCCAAACTGACTTCCACCCGCAATATCAGTCGCCCAGTTTCCCGGATCCATGTAACCAACACTAATTAGATAAGCAGGTCCAAAAAAGGCAAGAATTTTTCTAAAAGTCGAAGTTTTATTTTGTGTAGCAACCGATTGGTTTACTTCTTCTAAAGATTTGCTCATTTTAAAATTGTATTATTATGGCAAATGTATATAAAAATTTTTATTTAGGTAATTATTTTTTTAGATTTGCCTAAAATTTAATTTAATAAAAACTAAAATGAATATAATACTACTCCTTATATTCCTTTTTATATCTGTCAATACTTCGGTATTTGCACAAGATTTACCTGCTATTCAAACCGATAGGCCAGATCAAACTGAATGTCCGTTTATAACTCCACGACATTATTTTCAGTTTGAAAATGGGTTTTCCTATGAAAAAAACAATGCGAATTCCGAAATAATTGTTGCTCCAACTGTATTAACACGCTTTGGAATTAATAAATACTTCGAGTTGCGTTTAATAACCGAATATGTCATTTCTAAAGAAATTTCAAACACATTTTCAGGACTGAATCCCGTTGGGATTGGTTTTAAAACAAGACTTGTAGAAGAAAAAGGAATTATTCCAATCACTTCATTGATTGCACATATTGGTTTACCAAAACTGGCGTCGGCCGAATATCAAGCGAATTACTATTATCCTGAATTTCGATTTACCATGCAACACACCATTAGCGACAAGCAATCTCTGAGTTACAATCTGGGTGCCGAATGGAATGGATTTGATAAAAAACCTACCTTTATTTATACTTTAACGACAGGATATTCTTTGACCGAAAAAGTAGGAGCTTATATTGAATTGTATGGTTTTGTGTCGCAAATTGGCAAAGCCGACCATCGATTTGATCTTGGTTTGACCTATTTATTCAATCCCAATCATCAATTGGATGTGTCTGGAGGATTTGGCTTGTCAGCTATTTCTCCCGAATATTATTATGCACTTGGCTATTCATTCCGATTCAAAATTTAAAGAACAAATCAAACTATAACAAAACTTTATAAGTCAATCATATAAGTTGATTTGAAACTTTGTAACTTTGCAACTTTCAAACAATAATCTTAAAATATAAAAATATGTATCCAGAAGAAATGGTATTACCAATGCAAGCGGAATTAACGGCGGTTGGTTTTCAAGATTTACATAGCGCTGAAGCAGTAGAAGCTGCAATAAAAGCAGAAGGAACAACATTAGTGGTAGTAAATTCTGTTTGTGGTTGTGCTGCTAGAAATGCCCGTCCAGGATCAGCAATGAGTTTAGACAATGCAAAAAAACCTGATCAATTGATTACTGTTTTTGCTGGAGTAGACAAAGAAGCGGTAGATGCAGCCAGGGAACATATGTTTCCTTTTCCTCCATCTTCGCCAAGCATTGCTTTGTTCAAAAACGGAGAATTAGTTCACATGCTAGAACGTCATCATATTGAAGGTCGCGCTGCCGAATTAATTGCAGACAATTTGAAAGACGCTTTCAACGAGTTTTGCTAGAGTATTAATTGCCAAGAACGATATTTATTTTACCGCAGATTCGCAGATTTTAAAGTATTAATCTGCGAATCTGCGGTAATTTTTTTTTAACTTTACAAAGGTGTGAACAAATCTTACCTTTATAATTATGAAATGGTTTTTCAAAATAGCAGCGATTTTTGTGCTTTTGCAAAGTTTTCAATGTAGTGATTCAAACGATTCTTCCAATCTCATCACTTCAGCACAATTAGCAACCAAACAGCAGGAAATTCAAAATTACATTAACAGTTTTAGCTGTTCCGAAAGTGTGGGTTGCAGTTTCATAGCTTTTGGAGACAAACCTTGCGGCGGCACTAGAACTTATTTGCTTTTTTCAAACAGCGTTGATTTGCCAAAATTGAAAACAATGGTTGCTGATTATAACGAAATGGACAAAGCGTACAACATCCAAACCAATGCAATTTCGGACTGCATGTATCAATTGCCACCAACTGAGGTGAAATGTGTGAACGGAGTTTGTACCATTATCAAGTAAAAATTAAATTTTATATTCTAAAACCGCGTTTACTCTCAGGGCATTCACATTTAAGATTTATCGACACGAATTTCACGAATTAGCACAAATTTTAAATATTTAAAATTTAATTCCACCAATTTTCTAATTTTTGAGAATTTGTGTAATTAAAAAATAGCTTTTCGAGTAAATATGTGAAATTCATGTCTAACTTTTTTTAAAAGCGAAAACTCTGGTTTACTCGTGGTTTTTTATTTACTCCTTTGTGAACTTTGCGCATTCATTGTGTTCTTTCTGGTTATTTTTTCTACTTTTGCAAAATATTTCTCAACTTAAACCTGTTTATAGCATGCAACTGTACAACACTTTAAGCGCAGAGGAAAGATCCACTATGATTGACGATGCTGGAAAGCAACGTCTCACTTTGTCTTTTTACTCCTATGCGCAAATTCAAAATCCAACCCAATTTCGTAATGAATTATTTCTAGCTTGGAATCCGCTTGAGGTTTTAGGTAGAATTTATGTTGCCAATGAAGGAATTAATGCCCAACTTTCGTTGCCAGCAGATCATTTTTATGCCTTTAAAGACACAATCGAAAAATACGATTTTATGAAAGGTATTCGGCTGAATATTGCTGTCGAACACGATGATTATTCCTTTTTGAAACTCACCATAAAAGTTCGTGACAAAATTGTAGCCGATGGTTTAGAAGACGAAACTTTCGATGTGACTCAAATTGGAATTCACCTCAAAGCCAAGGAATTCAATGATTTATTAGAAGACCCCAATACGATTGTCGTCGATATGAGAAATCATTACGAGTCTGAAATTGGTCATTTTACCAATGCTATAAAACCAGATGTAGATACTTTTAGAGAATCTTTGCCCATTATAGAAAACCAACTTTCCGAACACAAACAAGACAAAAAACTATTGATGTATTGCACCGGCGGCATTCGATGCGAAAAAGCCAGCGCGTATTTCAAACACAAAGGTTTTGAAAACGTTTATCAACTCGAAGGTGGAATTATAGAATACACTCGCCAAGTCAAAGCCGAAGGTTTACAAAGCAAATTTATTGGAAAAAACTTCGTATTCGATCATCGCTTGGGCGAAAGAATTACCGATGATGTCGTTTCGCAATGCCATCAATGTGGAGAACCTTGTGATGTTCACACTAATTGTGCTAATGAAGGTTGTCATTTGCTTTTTATCCAATGTGATACTTGCGCAGCAAAAATGGAAGGCTGTTGTTCCACCGAATGTGTAACCGTCATTCATTTGCCTTTAGAAGAACAAAAAGCCATTAGACAAGGCATTAAAAACGGAAATAAAATCTTCAAAAAAGGAAAATCGGATGTTTTGACTTTCAAAAACAATCAAGATCCTTTGGCGAATGTTACCAATCTTAGCGAATTGACAAAAGCAAAATCGATTCTTAAAAAAGAAGTAAAAGTCAAGAAACAATACATTGGAAAAGGAACTCATTTTTTTCCAAAACCAAGTATTGCTCAATTTCTAATTGAAGAAAACGAAATCAAATTTGGCGATAAAATTCTAATCAAAGGCACAACAACTGGCGAACAAGAACTTATTATTGAAGAAATGTTCGTTAACGGAAAAGATTCTGTTCTTGCAAAATCAGGCGACGAAATCACTTTGTATTTGCCTTTTAGAATTCGGTTATCGGATAAATTGTATAAAATTTTAGAATAGTTTTTAAAAAAATTCACCCATCATCTTTGTCAAAATTTTGAACTTTGACAAAGATTTAGTTCATAAAAAATGACAATAAATAACAAAATAGAATTAATGGCTCCGGCCGGAAATTTCGAATCCTTGCAAGCTGGTTTAGACAATGGTGCCGATTCCGTTTATTTCGGGGTTGAGCAATTGAATATGCGCGCCCGAGCAACAGTAAATTTCACGATGGATGATTTGCCAGAAATTGCTCGTCGCTGCGAAGAAAAAAACGTTCGAAGTTATTTGACGTTGAACACCATTATTTACGATCACGATTTGTCGGTTGTAAAAACATTATTGGCCAAAGCCAAAGAAGCCAATATTACCGCTGTAATTGCTTCCGACCAAGCCGTGATTGCAATGGCGAGAGGAATTGGAATGGAAGTTCATATTTCGACCCAATTGAATATTACCAATATCGAAACCATAAAATTCTACAGTTTGTTTGCCGATACGATGGTTTTGAGCCGGGAATTAAGCCTTCGTCAAGTGAAAAACATCACCGAACAAATTATAAAAGAAGACATAAAAGGACCTAGTGGAAAATTAGTAGAAATCGAAATTTTTGGCCACGGTGCTTTGTGTATGGCAGTTTCTGGGAAATGTTATTTGAGTTTGCATTCGGATAATTCGTCTGCTAATCGAGGTGCTTGCAAGCAAAATTGTCGCAAGAAATATACGGTTATTGACCAAGAAACAGGTTTCGAAATTGAAGTGGATAACGAATATTTAATGTCACCAAAAGATTTATGCACGTTGGATTTCTTGGATCAAGTTATTGATTCAGGCATTCAAGTTTTGAAAATTGAAGGTCGTGGTCGCGCTCCCGAATATGTGGCAACAGTAGTAAAAACCTACCGCGAAGCTATTGACAGCTACTATGAAGGCACTTTTTCAAAAGAAAAAATAGCAATTTGGATGGAAGCTTTAAACACCGTTTACAATCGTGGATTTTGGGCGGGTTATTATTTGGGACAAGAATTGGGCGAATGGAGCGATGTTTCAGGATCGATGGCAACACAGAAGAAAGTATATGTGGGGAAAGGAACTCACTTTTTCCCAAAAGCTGAAATAGGACAATTCAAAATCGAAGCTTACGATATCAAAATTGGCGACAAAATATTGGTTACAGGCCCAAGCACTGGAGCTCAAGAAATGATTATCGAGGAAATGTACGTGAATGATATTTCGGCAGAGAAAGCCACAAAAGGAGATGATTGCACCTTAAAATTGCCTTTCAGAATCCGGATGTCGGACAAATTATATAAAATCGTGGAAGCCTAATGGTCATTATAACGCTTCAAAGAGCCAAATGTATTGGATGCAATTATTGTGTAGAAATGGCGCCTATTCAATTTCAAATGTCTAAAAAAGACGGGAAATCGGTATTGATTAAAAGTGTCAATGCCAAAGGATTTTTTACCTTAAAATCTCCCGACCACACGATTACAGAAAGTTGCGAATTGGCTGCAAAGGCTTGTCCAGTGAAGATTATTTCGGTGAAAGAAACGTAGATTGTAAATAATTTCACTATCAAATGAGTCCTTACAACTTCATTTGGGGTTGATTTTTTAATAAATATTTATGCTTTTTTGCCGTGTTTTACCCTAGTAACATAAACCAAAAAAATACTATCTTTACAGATTAAACATTTAAGAACTTAAATTGTGTCAATCGCAATACTACATATAAAATTATGGCATGTACAAGTTGTTCAACTTCTGATGGCGGTGCGCCAAAGGGTTGTAAAAATAATGGGACTTGCGGCACCGATAGCTGCAACAAATTAACGGTTTTCGACTGGCTATCCAATATGAGTTTGCCCAATGGAGAAGCTCCTTTTGACTGTGTTGAAATACGTTTTAAAAACGGAAGAAAAGAGTTTTACCGCAATACCGAAAAACTGACTTTAAGCATTGGAGACATAGTTGCAACCGAAGCTTCGCCAGGACACGACATAGGAATTGTGACCCTAACCGGTGAACTGGTAAAAATCCAAATGAAGAAAAAAGGAGTCAATCACACCAGTGCTGACGTTCCTAAAATTTATAGAAAAGCATCACAAAGAGACATCGATATTTGGTCTATTGCAAGAGATAAAGAAGAACCTATGAAGGTTCGAGCTCGTGAATTAGCCATTTCGCAAAAACTAGAAATGAAAATTTCGGACATCGAATTTCAAGGCGATGGTTCGAAAGCTACTTTTTATTACACTGCCAATGATAGAGTCGATTTTAGACTTTTAATCAAAGACTTTGCTAAAGAATTTAGCACCAGGGTCGAGATGAAACAAGTGGGTCTTCGCCAAGAAGCAGCTCGTTTGGGGGGCATTGGATCTTGCGGAAGAGAATTGTGTTGTTCCACTTGGCTAACTGATTTTAGAAGCGTCAATACCTCGGCGGCACGTTACCAACAATTGTCCTTAAACCCACAAAAACTGGCTGGACAATGCGGAAAATTAAAATGTTGTTTGAATTATGAACTTGATACGTATATGGATGCGTTGAAAGGATTTCCTGATTTTGACACTAAATTAGTAACCGAAAAAGGCGACGCTATTTGTCAAAAACAAGATATTTTCAAAGGATTGATGTGGTTTGCTTACACCAATGATTTTGCCAATTGGCACGTTTTAAAAATAGAACAAGTCAGAGAAATCGTTGCCGAAAACAAACTTAAAAACAAAGTTGCTTCACTGGAAGATTTTGCGATCGTAATTGTTCAGGAACCGGAACAACACTTTAATAACGCAATGGGTCAGGAAAGTTTAACCCGTTTTGACCAACCAAAGAAAAAGAAAAAGTCAAATAAAAAACGCAAAGGCGGTGAGAATTTAATTGTTGCAAACAACAACAGTAACGCTAGCAGTAAACCAAATAATCATGCCAAACCTAATGTTGCAAACGATAAAAAACCTGTAATCGCTAGGAAACCTATAATTATTACTAAAAATGAGAATAAGGAATAGCGCATTACTGTTTTTAGTGGCAGTTCTCTTTTTTTCTTGCGACAAAAAAAGAGTTTTCGACGAGTACAAGTCCGTTGGAAGTGCTTGGAATAAGGACAGCATCGTAACATTTAATTTGCCCGAATTAGATTCGACAAAACGGTATAACTTATTTGTAACTTTAAGAAACAACAACAACTATCCGTTCAATAATCTCTTTTTGATTGTGGCAATAGAAAGACCAAATGGCTTTACAAAAGTAGACACGCTCGAATATCAAATGGCAAATCCAGACGGTTCGCTAATGGGTGATGGTTTTTCGGATATAAAAGAAAGCAAACTTTTTTACAAAGAAAAAGTAAGATTTAGAGGAAAATACAAAGTTAACATTAAACAGGCGGTTAGAGAAAATGGAAAAGTTACAGGAGTAACTGCCTTGGAAGGAATCACAGACGTTGGGTTTAGAATAGAAAAAATAGATTAAAAAAAAATATGGCTAGTCAAAAAAACAATATTCAGACAAAAAATACCGAAAAAGACATCAATCACTATAAAAGGAAATTTTGGAAAATTTTCTTCTATGGACTTGGAGGATTATTATTATTTTTCTTGTTTGCTTCATGGGGACTTTTTGGTTCAATGCCTTCGTTCGAAGATTTAGAAAATCCAGATTCAAATTTAGCCACAGAAATCATCTCGTCCGATGGAGTGATTTTAGGTAAATATTTTGAACAAAATAGATCTCAATTAAAATATTCCGATTTACCAAAAAGTTTAGTTCAAGCCTTAGTCGCGACGGAAGACGAACGTTTTTACGAACATTCAGGAATCGATGGAAGAGGAACTTTAAGAGCGATGGTGAGTTTAGGAACTAGCGGAGGTGCAAGTACCTTGACACAACAATTAGCCAAACAATTATTTCACGGGGAAGGTTCAAAATTTTTGCCTTTTAGAATCGTGCAAAAAGTGAAAGAGTGGATTATCGCCATCCGATTGGAAAGACAATATACAAAAAATGAAATCATTGCCATGTATTGCAATGTCTATGATTTTGGAAATTATTCTGTTGGCGTAAGCTCTGCCGCAAAAACTTATTTTTCTAAAGAACCAAAGGACTTAAGCATCGACGAATCAGCAATATTAGTCGGAATGTTTAAAAATTCCGGGTTGTACAATCCCGTAAAAAACCCTCAAGGCGTAAAAAACCGAAGAAATGTGGTGCTTTTGCAAATGGAAAAAGGAGGCATAATTACCGAAGGTCAAAAAGTAAAATTACAAGCTTTGCCGATCACATTACACTTCAAATTAGAAAGTCACCGCGAAGGAACCGCTACTTATTTTAGAGAATATTTGCGTGATTATATGAAAAAATGGGTAGAAGAAAACAAAAAAGCAGATGGTTCTGATTACAACATCTACAAAGACGGCTTAAAAATCTACACCACTATTGATTCCAGAATGCAATTACACGCCGAAGAAGCGGTTGAAAAACACATGGCAAACTTGCAAGAACAATTTTTTATCGAGGCTAAAACCAATAAAAATGCGCCTTTTGTAAACATTTCGCAAGCCGAAACCGACCGTATCATGAAGCAAGCCATGAAAGCCTCTTATCGCTGGACGGTGATGACGGAACTGGATAAAAGCGAAGAAGAAATCGAAGCTTCTTTCAGCCAAAAAACCAAAATGAAAGTCTTCACTTGGAAAGGTGAAAAAGACACTATTATGACTCCTATGGACTCCATTCGCTATTACAAACACTTTCTACAATCGGGATTAATGGCTATGGAACCACAAACTGGAAATATTAAAGCTTGGGTTGGAGGCATCAATTACAAATATTTCCAATACGATCACGTAGGTCAAGGGGCGAGACAAGTGGGATCTACATTCAAACCGTTTGTTTATGCAACCGCTATCGAACAATTGGGAATGTCACCCTGCGATACCATTCTTGACGGGCCTTTTATAATTCGAAAAGGGCGCCATCACGTTACCGAAGATTGGGAACCAAGAAATTCTAACAATTCATACCGCGGAATGGTCACCTTAAAACAAGGTTTGGCACATTCCATTAATACCATTTCGGCAAAATTAATAGACAAAACAGGTCCAGAAGCAGTGGTAGAATTAACCCATAAATTAGGCGTAAAATCCGAAATTCCTGCTCAACCTTCCATTGCTCTTGGAGCCGTTGATATTACTGTAGAAGACATGGTTGCCGCTTACGGTACTTTTGCCAATCAAGGCGTTTACGTGAAGCCCCAATTCATTAGCCGAATCGAAGATAAAAGCGGTATAGTCATTTACGAACCAATTCCCGAATCTCACGATGTATTGAATAAAGACATTGCTTTTGCCGTAATCAAATTACTCGAAGGCGTTACCGAAACTGGCTCTGGTGTAAGATTAAGAACATCTGGTGGCGGAAGCGGAGACAATCGCTGGACAGGATATCCATATCTGTTTAGAAACCCAATTGCTGGTAAAACCGGAACAACCCAAAACCAGTCCGACGGTTGGTTTATGGGAATGGTGCCTAATCTCGTCACCGGAGTTTGGGTAGGATGCGAAGACCGTTCGGCACGTTTCAAAAGCCTAACTTATGGTCAAGGAGCAACAGCTGCATTGCCTGTTTGGGGATATTTTATGAAGCTTTGTTATGAAGATGAAAACCTAAAAGTTTCCAAAGAAGAATTCGACAGACCTCCAAATTTTTCCATAAAAGTGGACTGTTATGTTGCACCAAAAGTAAAAGACACCACCAATATTCAGCAAGATACCGAGGAATTCGAATTGTAAATCTCATTGCGAGGAACCAAACCATCTTTTGTTATTAATTTGTATAATTCGGAGCTATTTCCCGCTATCCGTTGCAATCTTTTCTTTTTCTAAAGAAAAAAAAGAAAAGGATTTCCACTTCTATCGGGGCTCGGGAATCCGGCTTAACGAAAAATATTTTTTTTAAATTCCTTATTTGGTTCCACAATTTATTCTCTTTTAAAGCTTCCAGCCTTTTAAAGGCTGAAAGCTTTGGAAATCTTAAAAACTTTGTCCCATTTCTACCAAACATTTCCTTAAATTTGTGACCTTATTTAAAAATAATTAAGAGTTAAAAATTTAAGTTATGTTACAAATCGCATTTATTAGAGAGAATCAAGAAAAAGTAATCAAAGCTTTGGCAAAAAGAAATATGGATGCCACTAGCGTTGTTGAAGAAATCGTGCAATTGGATGAAAAACGTCGCGCCACACAAGTAGAGTTGGACGGAATTTTATCCGAATCTAATAAATTGTCGAAAGATATTGGCGAATTGATGAAAGCAGGCGAAAAAGCCAAAGCTGCTATTCTCAAAGAAAAAACCGTTTTATTAAAAGAAAAAAGCAAAACGTTGGCCGAAACTGCCGACCAACTCGCCGCAGAACTTTCTGAAAAATTATACACTTTACCCAATCTTCCAGCTGATATTGTTCCCGAAGGAAAAACCCCAGAGGACAATTTGAACATTTTTCAAGAAGGCGATATTCCCGTTTTGCACGAAGGAGCACAGCCTCATTGGGATTTGGTAAAAAAATACGACATCATCGATTTCGAATTAGGAAACAAAATTACTGGAGCAGGATTTCCAGTTTATAAAGGAAAAGGAGCCAGATTACAACGCGCTTTGATTTCATATTTCTTGGACAAAAACACGGATGCAGGTTACAAAGAATACCAAGTTCCTCATATGGTCAACGAAGCTTCGGCTTATGGAACGGGACAATTGCCGGACAAAGAAGGGCAAATGTACCACGATGCCACCGATAATTTATATTTGATTCCAACGGCAGAAGTTCCCGTAACAAATTTGTTTCGTGACGTGATTTTGAACGAAAACGAATTGCCGGTTTTGGCAACAGCTTACACACCTTGTTTCCGTCGTGAAGCTGGTTCTTATGGAGCTCACGTTCGAGGTTTGAACCGTTTGCACCAATTTGACAAAGTAGAAATCGTGCGGGTGGAACATCCTGAGAAATCGTATGAAGCTTTGGAAGGAATGGTAGAACACGTAAAAAGTATTCTCCAAGAATTGAAATTACCGTATAGAATTTTACGTCTTTGTGGTGGCGATATGGGTTTTACCTCGGCTTTGACGTATGATTTCGAAGTGTATTCTACGGCGCAAGAGCGTTGGTTAGAAATCAGTTCGGTTTCTAATTTCGAAACTTTTCAAGCCAATCGTTTGAAATTGCGTTTCAAAGACAAAGACGGAAAAAACCAATTGGCACACACCCTTAACGGAAGTTCATTGGCTTTGCCAAGAGTTTTGGCAGGAATTTTGGAAAATTACCAAACTCTAGAAGGCATTGTGATTCCTGAAGTATTGCGAAGCTATTGTGGGTTTGATATTATTGATTAAATTAAAAAAACGGCCACTGATTCACAGATTTTACATTATTTTATAATCCATAAATCAGTGAATCAGTGGCTATTTTATTTTTAGAAGGCATCAACTATTGTTTAATTTACTATCAATATTGTGTTTTGAAAAAACTCTTTCTACATATCGCCCTGTTTTTTTCATTGGTTTGTTTTTCGCAAAACGAGCAATTGGCGCAATATTATTATGACAAAGGTGATTTCGAGAAAGCCAAAATCAGTTTCGAAGAATTGTTAAAAGGAATGCCGCAAAACTCTCAATATTTTCAAAAAACAGTTGAGTGCTACCAGCAATTGCAGCAATTTGATGCTGCCGAGAAAGCCATTCAAACGCGATTGAACACCTACAAACAAGGCAATCTTATGGTCGAATTGGGTTACAATTTTCAGTTGCAAAAGAATGAGACTTCCGCCAAAAAATACTACGATCAAGCAATTGACCGAATCAAAAAAAATCCAAATGAGGTTTATGGAATTGCTAATTCTTTCGAAAGAAAAGTACTTTTAGAATATGCTTTGAAATCCTATCAAACAGCGGTATCACTAGTGGCAACTTTCAATTTTAACTTTCAAATAGCGCAACTTTACGGACAATTAGGCAATACGGAAATGATGATTTCCACTTTTCTAGATGAAGCTTTTGCCAATCCACAAAGCTCGATTCAAATCCAAAACCAATTGGCTCGTTTTATGTTGGAAGAAGGCGATCAAAACTTCAACGAAACCTTGCGAAAAGCATTAATTACAAGGGCTCAAAAAAATCAGGATGTTTTTTGGAACGAATATTTGAGTTGGTATTATGTCCAACAAAAAGAATTTGGAAAAGCCTTTATTCAGGAAAAAGCAGTTTACAAACGCAATCCTGAATCGCTTTTGAGTATCGTAAATTTGGGTCAACTCGCCATTGAAGAAGACGATTCCGAAGCAGCCAAAGAAATTCTAGGTTTTGTTTTGGAAAACACTAAAGATTTGGAATTGCTCATTCAAGCCAATTCCTATTTGATGGATATGAAAATTGGCAAAGCACAGCAAAAAGATTTTGCGGCTATCAATACGGAATTGTCCAATTTGTTGACGGAATATGAAATAAGCCCATTTACGCTATCTTTGCAACTGATCCAGGCACATTTTGTAACTTTTAATTTAAAAAAACCCGAGGAGGGAAAAGCCATAATCAAGAAAGCACTCGAATTGCAATTGAATGATTATGAACAGGCTCAAGCCAAAATGGAGTTGGCGGATATTTTACTTTTCGACGAAAAATTCAATCAGGCACTGCTTTATTATTCCCAAATTGAAGAGAATTTAAAGAACGATGAAGTGGCGCACGAAGCGAGTTTGAAGGCGGCTAAAACTAGTTATTTTCAAGGGGATTTTGTGTGGGCATCGAAACAGTTCAAAGAATTGAAATCGGCAAGTACACAATTGATTGCCAATGATGCTTTGGAATATTTCCTTTTAATCAGCGATAACACCGTTGCCGATTCGACTCAAACGGCTTTGAAACAATTTGCCAAAGGGGATTATTTGTTGTATCAAAGCAGGAATCAAGAAGCAATTACACAGTTTCAGTCGATTTTGAAAAGCTTCAAAGGACAAGAAATCGAAGCCGTTACTTTATTGCGTTTGGGGAAAATTTACGAAAAACAAGGTGAATATAATTTGGCTTTAAACCAATATCAAAATATTATCGACCATCATGCTGATGGAATTTACATTGATGAAGCCCTGTTTTTTGCGGCAGAAATAGAGAATAATAAATTGCACGAACCCGAAAAGGCAAAACCGCTTTACGAGAAAATAATTTTCAATCATCAAGACAGTATATACTTTGTTGATGCTCGAATAGAATACCGAAAATTACGGGGAGACAAAAATCTTTAAAAGTCTTGATACTTAATTCTCCAATCTTAATACTTTTTAAACAATGATCATTTATAACGTTACCACCAACATACACGAAAGCGTTCACGAAAAATGGATGATTTGGATGCAACACAAACACATTCCAGAAATGCTGGCCACGGGAAAATTCTCTTCGGCAAGAATGGTGCGCGTTTTAATTGAAGAAGAAATGGGAGGAACGACGTATTCTGTTCAATACACGACGGATAGTAAGGAAACTTTAGAAAAATATTATAAGGAAGACGCACCAGCATTGCGTGACGAAGGAGTGAAATTGTTTGGAGACAAAATGCTATCTTTTAGAACGGAATTGGAGCTGATTTCAGAACATTAGGTTTAGTGTGAGTTGGAAAAAAGAAAAATAAAGTAACTAATTTTATCTATGAATAATAAAAATCTTTCTGATTACGACATTTCATTAAGAGGTCAATTATTGGTTAATTTACCAGTAATATTTATAATTATTTTTACAGCATTTGGTTTGAGTATGTTTTTGGATTTAAATTTTAAAATAGCACTACTTATTGGAATGATTTTGGGTTGGAGCTATTGGAGTTATTCTGTGAAGAAATGGATTCAATGGGCAACCAAAAATGACGTGGATGTAAATAGATTAGTGAAAATTGGAAAAAGAGGATTACTAGTTTGGAGTAAAAATACAGTTGAAACGGTAACCAAATATAATAAAACTCCTTTTATATAAAATTAAAAAACTTTGCGTCTTTGCAGTAAAAAACCCTTCGCGCTTTGCGGTAAAAAAATAATATGGAAAAAGTAAAAGCCAAAAAACACCTCGGGCAACATTTCTTGAAAGATGAAAGCGTAGCGCAAGCCATTGCCGACACCTTGAACTTGGAAGGGTATCAAGATGTTTTAGAAATTGGACCTGGAATGGGCGTTTTGACCAAATATCTATTGGAAAAGCCAATCAATACCTATGTTATTGAAATCGATATGGAATCAGTGGACTATTTGGATGCTAAATATCCAAAATTAAAGGATAAAATCAT
>JAAFGY010000037.1 GCA_010365135.1 Flavobacterium sp. | reverse complement strand
ATTTAAAGATAACTATTTTATTAATAGGTGCTTGTGAAATAGTTGTTAAAGTCAAGAAACCAATTATTGAAAACGGTTTTAAATAGTGTAAATTTGCACCGCAGACCGCCTTATCGTCCCGATTTTTATCGGGAAGGAAAGTCCGGACACCACAGAGAAGCATAGCGGGTAACGCCCGTCGATTCTGATTCATCAGGATTAGGACAAGTGCAACAGAAAGTATGTACAGGTAATGCTGTAGTGAAACCAGGTAAACTCTATGCGGTGAAATTTCAAGTATATCGGCATTTAAGGGTTCTCGCCCGTTGTCGAAGGGTAGAAAGATGGAGTGCGCGAGTAATTGCGTGCCTAGATAAATGATAAGGCTCCGATTTATCGGGGACAGAATCCGGCTTATAGGTCTGCTTTTTTTATAAGTTTAAATTTTTAGTAGCCACAGATTCACAGATTATTTTTAATTTAAAAATCTGTGAATCTGTGGCTAATATTTTTTGAATAGTATTGTTAGAATTTATTCGTCTTCGGAATCCTCAAATAAATCATCGTTTTCTTCCTCAGTAGATTTTCCAATTTCGAAAAAACTAAAAATCGAACCGCCGTAACTTTTCTTGAAGGAGAAATGAATCAAATGATCGAGTTTCGTGTATTTGGAATGTTCGATAATCATCATTCCGTCCTCTTGCAAAGTGCTTTTTTCGAAAACAGTCAAGACAATTTTATCGAAGGTTTTTTGGTCCAATGCATAAGGAGGATCAGCAAAAATAATATCGTAAGTAGCTTTATTTCTTTCCAAAAACGTAAAAACATCACTTTTGGTGGCGGCAATGTTGAAATCGTATTCCGCAGCCACTTGCTTTATAAATTTTACACAACCAAAATCAGCATCGACAGAAGTGATTGGTGTGCTGCCACGAGAAGCAAATTCGAAACTAATATTTCCAGTTCCGGCGAATAAATCCAGTATTTTCAAGCCTTCAAAACTGAAATGGTTGTTCAAAACATTGAATAATGCTTCTTTGCTCATATCGGTTGTGGGGCGAACAGGAAGTCCTTTGGGCGGAAAAATGCGTCTTCCTTTATATTTACCTGAAATGATTCTCACGATTGGAATAAAATAAAATGTTTCTGATTTTGGGCAGTTGAAAAGCTATTGTTTTTCTGCAAATTTGATACGTCAAATAAGGATACATTTCGAATGTATTTGAAAGCCAATTGGTAAAAATCGTCTTCTTCAGCAATAGTTCCCAATAGTTCCAATTTGAAATTTTCGGGATTCATATTTAATTGTTCGGCTGTGAAAAGCAAATAATACAGAAAATCTTCTGGCGTTTGATAATCGAAAGAATTGAATAAAAGCAATTTTTGGTTTTGAACGACAATAATCTCAAAATGACTTGGATTAAAATTCACAATCATCTTTTTATCGTCATTGTTTTTGGATGTATCTAAAATTTTGCCAACCAAAATGCTGTTGGCGTGCTTGTAATCGAAAGAACCAAATTGGTCAATAAAAAAATTATTGATGTTCACATACGGAATGTAAACCGCATTCATTTGGTAATTCGAAATTTCGTCGAAAGCAAAGAAATCAGTATCAAAAACCTTCGTATTATATTGTAGATAACTTCCTAAAAAGTTCTCGTCAAAAAGCGGTTCTGGAACAAATGTCGAAAGGTTGTTGTTGTGAATTACCAATATTTCGTCATAAGAATCCTTTAATTCTTCGTTTTCGTTGAAAGCATCGCCAAACAATTCTTCAATTTTTGTGGCTTTGTAAAAAGTATCAAAATGGATTTCCTTTACAGAAAGTATCACATTATTTAAAGTATCAAAAACACAAAACGAAAGCCCCGTCAAGGAAACTTGAAGCGAAAGTTTTTTGTATTTTTTATCGGTAATGGTAGTGTTAACTGACATAGTTGCAAACTTACAAATTTAAATAGCAATAGCAATGGCAATGGCAAAAATCAATGGCAATAATTGAAAATTGAAATTGCTATTGCCATTGAAATTGAAAAAACATTCCTTACTTTGCAGTCAAATCACACCCAATGGAATCCTCCTTGTTTTATAGTCTTTTACAGAAAAAATTCCCTTTTAAACCCACGTACAAACAGGATATTTTTTTTCAAAAAATTGCTGTTTTCTTGACTGAAAACGACAACAACACGATTTTTGTCTTGAAAGGTTATGCTGGAACGGGGAAAACAACCGTGATTTCTACGATAGTCAATAATTTAATCGACATCAATAAAAAATATGTTTTGCTGGCGCCAACGGGTCGAGCTGCCAAGGTAATTGCCAATTATTCGAACAAACCCGCTTTCACGATTCATAAGAAAATCTACTTTCCCAAGAAATCTTCTGGCGGTGGCGTTTCGTTTACTTTGCAACAAAACAAGCACACCAACACGATTTTTATCGTCGATGAAGCTTCGATGATTTCGGACACGAATTCCGATTCTAAATTATATGAGAATGGTTCTCTGCTCGATGATTTGATTTCTTATGTCTATTCTGGAAAAAATTGCAAGATGATTCTTTTGGGAGATACTGCTCAGTTACCGCCAGTGAATTTGGATATTAGTCCGGCTTTAGACATTCGAACTTTAGAAATAAATTACAATAAAGAAATCGAACATATCGAACTTGACGAAGTAATGCGTCAGGAAGAAAATTCGGGAATTTTGTATAATGCTACGGAACTTCGGGAATTATTGAAAGATTCTTTTATAAATGAATTCAAATTTGACCTCCAGAAATTCAAGGATATTGTCCGCTTAACGGATGGATACGATATTCAGGACGCCATCAATTCGGCTTATAGCAATTATAGCATTGAAGACACGGCTTTTATCGTTCGTTCAAACAAAAGAGCGAATCAATACAATGAGCAAATTCGAACCAAGATATTAGATAAAGAAAGCGAATTGTCAACGGGAGATTTTCTGATGGTCGTAAAGAACAATTATTTCTGGTTGAAAGATTCAGACGAAGCTGGTTTTATTGCCAATGGCGATATTATAGAAGTCTTGGAAATTTTCAACATCAAGGAATTATACAGTTTTAAGTTTGCCAATGTCAAAATACGAATGGTCGATTATCCAAACCAAAAACCATTCGAAACGGTACTGTTATTAGACACCATAAAAAGTGAATCACCGTCTTTGACTTACGAAGAATCGAATAGATTGTATCAGGAAGTTTTGAAAGATTACGAAGGCGAAACCAAGTTCAAGCAATTCCAAAAAGTGAAAGCCAACGAGTATTTCAACGGTTTGCAAGTCAAATTTTCGTATGCAATAACGTGTCATAAATCGCAAGGAGGACAGTGGAACACCGTTTTTGTCGAACAACCGTATTTGCCCGATGGCATCAACAGAGATTACATTCGCTGGTTGTACACCGCTATGACGAGAGCTAAAAATAAGTTATATTTGATAGGATTTAAGGATGAAAACTTTGTAGAATAATTTTAAGATGAAAGAATTAAATAGCATTACAAAATCAATGACAGCAAGACTTATACTAGTTTCCTTATTTTTTATTTTGCAAAGTTGCAGTAAAAGCGAAGATGCAATTGCGCCAGCACCCCCTTCAACAGACAGTTTTCAGCCTGTAGCTACGGAAGATATCGTGATGTATGAAATCAATCCAAAAGCGTTTAGTGCCACTAAAAATTTTCAGGGAATAACGAACAGATTGGACGATATAAAAGCTTTGGGTGTAAATACTATTTGGATAATGCCCATTTATAAAGTAGGAGTTTTGAAATCCTTTGGTTCATTTTATTGTGTCAAAGATTACAAAGGCATAGACCCGAGTTACGGAACTATGCAAGATTTAAAAACGCTGGTAAGTACCGCACATCAAAAAGGAATTGCCGTTTTATTTGATTGGGTTGCCAATCATACGTCTTGGGATAATGCTTGGATAACAACCAATCCCAGTTGGTACACACAAAACGGTAGCGGACAAATCATCAGTCCAGAAGGAACGAATTGGAATGATGTTGCCGATTTGAATTTCAACAATACTGCAATGCGTTTGGCAATGATTGACGCTATGAAATATTGGATAACCGAAGCCAATATTGACGGTTATCGTTTTGATGCTGCAGATTTTGTTCCAGCAGATTTTTGGATTCAAGCCAATACTGCATTGAATGCCATTCCCAACAAACATTTAACTTTACTCGCCGAAGGAAGTCGCGCAGATCATTTTTCAGCAGGTTTCCAAATGAATTTTGCTTGGGATTATTTGGGTGCCGAAAAAAATGTATTTGGTGTAAGTCAAACTAGTGTTGCCAATTTATTTACCACAAATACAAATGAATATTTGGCTGTTCCAACAGGAAAACAAAAACTGCGCTTTACCACAAACCACGATGAATCCTATCAAGCAACACCCATAACTGTTTATGGTGGCAAAAATGGAGCATTAGCAGCTTCGGTGATTTCTATTTATTTACAGGGAGTTCCATTGCTTTATTGTGGACAGGAAGTAGGAGTAAGCAGCGTTAGCACTTATAACGGAAGCAATACAATTGATTGGAACGCTAATGGAGATATGCTAATTGCGTATCAAAATTTGTTACGTTTTTACAATTCTTCAACTGCAGCTCGAAAAGGAACACTGACCACTTATGTAAATTCCAATACTGCCGTTTTCAAGAAAAGCACAACTTCAGAAAATGTGTTAGTATTAGTAAATACCCGCTCAAGTTCCCAAACTTTGGCTATTCCTGCTGAATTACAAGGAAATTGGACAAATGCTTTAACTAATTCGGCAGTTTCGCTGTCAGGAAATTTGAGTTTGACTTCCTATCAATATTTGATTTTGAAAAATTAGAGTTATTTAGTAAAGAAATTTTATATGAACACGCTAGACAACCTACATAAAATATCAGCCACTTTTTCAAACACCGAAAAAATGCCTGTTTTGTTCTTGGGACACGGAAGCCCAATGAATGCCATCGAGGAAAATCAGTTTGTTACTGGTTTTCGAAATCTGGCTAAAACTTTACCACAACCCAACGCTATTTTATGTATTTCTGCGCATTGGTTTACGAATGGAACCAAAGTAACTGCGATGGAAATGCCACGAACCATTCACGATTTTGGTGGTTTTCCTCAGGAATTATTTGCCGTGCAATATCCAGCCAAAGGCAATCCCGAATTAGCAGTAGAAACAAAAAAATTATTGCAACCATTTGAGGTGGAACTTGATGAACATTGGGGTTTGGATCACGGTGCTTGGAGTGTAATCAAACATTTATATCCTGAAGCCAATGTTCCCGTAATCCAGTTGAGCATTGATTACACGAAATCTCCGCGATATCATTTTGAATTGGCCCAAAAATTAAGCGATTTGCGCCGAAAAGGAATTTTAATAATTGGAAGTGGCAATATCGTTCATAATTTGCGATTGGTTGATTTTCCTAATTTCGACAAAGACAATTACGGTTTTGATTGGGCGATTGAAGCCAGAGAAAACATCAACAATTATTTGTTGGACGGCAATTTTCAACCGCTGATGGATTATGAAAAACAAAGTCGTGCTTTTCAATTAGCGATTCCTACTCCAGACCATTATTTGCCTTTGATTTATACCTTGGGATTAAAGGAAAAACAAGACCAATTGAGTTTGTTTAATGATAAATTGGTAGCTGGTTCGTTGAGTATGACTTCGGTGAAGATTGTGTAGATTTTTTTTGTTGAAAAATCTTATATTTGAATAAAATTAAAAAAATGCCAGTTATGAAAACCAAATTATCCCTACTTATCCTAACATCCTTTCTATTATTTTCCTACGCAACAACAAAATCAACAGATGACGACAAACTTAAATCTAAATTAATCGGAACTTGGAGTGGCTCTGAAGAGGATAATCAAATACGGGGAGTGACCAAATATTGGATTCAGAAACGGGATAAAAACGGAACTTATATTTTAATGTACACAGCAATAGAAAACTGTGAAGTGGAAAATTTTGTTGAAAAAGGAAAATGGTGGGTAAAAGATGGAATATTTTATGAAAAATATGAAGGTAATGGAGAACTAGATGTTTACACAGTTGAAATGGTTGACGATAATAATGTAAAATTCAAAGCAAAAAAATTGAGTCCAGAATTTGATAATAAGGAATATGAGTTTACCGAAATCAGACAAGAATAAATAACTTTGAGACTTAGCGCCTTCGTGGCAAAAAAAACGAGTCTTCGTGGTAAAAAATAACAAAATGAAAATAATAGCAGTCATTCCCGCACGTTACGCCTCCACTAGATTTCACGCAAAACTAATGCAAGATTTAGGAGGAAAAACCGTGATTTTAAGAACCTATGAAGCAGCCAAAAAGTCCAATCTTTTTGGAGATGTTTTCGTGGTTACCGATTCTGATTTGATTTTTAATGAAATTGTTTCTAATGGTGGAAAAGCCATAATGAGCATCAAGGAACACGAATCAGGAAGCGATCGAATTGCAGAAGCGGTCGAAAATATGGACGTAGATATTGTTGTAAATGTGCAAGGCGACGAGCCATTCATTAATACTGCAGCTTTGGAAAAACTGATTGAAATCTATAAAAACGACACCGATAAAAAAGTCGATTTGGCTTCCTTAATGTTTGAAATCACCGAGGAAGACGAAATCAACAATCCCAATAATGTGAAAGTCGTGGTGGATCAAAACGGTTTCGCGTTGTACTTTTCGCGTTCCGCGATTCCGTATCCAAGAGAGAAAAACGTGGGCGTTCGCTATATGCAACACATCGGGATTTATGCTTTTAGAAAACAGGCCCTTTTGGATTTCTACAGTTTGCCAATGAAATCATTGGAAGCATCCGAAAAACTAGAACAATTACGCTATCTAGAATTTGGAAAACGCATCAAAATGGTCGAGACAGCCGATAAAAGCATTGGTATAGACACGCCCGAAGACTTGGAAAAGGCTAGGAGAATGGTGTGAAAAATAAAGATTCAATCATTAATAAGTTTTAATATTTTTAAACAAAATCAATTTAATAATTTATGAAAAAAATAATTTTCTATCTGTTGCTTTTGCTGGCCTTCACAGGGCAAGCACAAATGAAAGCTGATGATGTAAAAACGTTTACACTCAACAACGGAATGAAGTTTCTGGTCGTTGAAGATTTCTCGATTCCCAACGCCAATATGTACTTTTTTTACAAAGTAGGAAGCCGAAATGAATACCAAGGAATCACGGGGCTTTCTCACTTTTTTGAGCACATGATGTTCAACGGAGCCAAGAAATATGGACCTAAAGAATTTGACCGTACAATGGAATTCAACGGGGGTTCGAATAATGCTTACACTACCGAAAATGTTACAGTTTACACCGATTGGTTTCCTGCTTCTTCCACCGAAACTATATTTGATTTGGAAGGCGACCGAATAGCAAGCCTAAGTATTGATCCAAAAATGGTAGAAAGTGAAAGAGGTGTGGTGCTCAGTGAGCGTCGCACAGGTCTCGAAAATTCTCCTTGGCGTCTTTTGGCACAGAATATGCAAGCCACAGCTTTTCAGGAACATCCCTATCATTGGCCAGTTATGGGTTATGAAGATGATATGAAAAACTGGACGCAACAAGATTTAGAACGTTATTTCAAAACCTATTATGCACCAAACAATTGTGTTGTTGTGGTTTCTGGTGCCATAAAATTGGATAAAGTGAAGGAATTGGCAAAAAAATATTTGGAACCCATTCCTGCTCAACCTACTCCTCCAAAAGTTCATATTGTAGAGCCACCTCAAACAGGAGAACGCAGAATTGTAGTAAAAAAGGAGGTAGCGACTCCTTATATGATGATTGGTTATAAAACACCCGAATCTAAAAATGAAGATTATTATGCGTTGAATATTTTGAGTTCCATACTTTCAAGTGGCAAATCTTCTAGATTATATTCGGCACTTGTTGATCAAAAAGAATTGGCTACGCAGGTTTTTACTGACTTTGGAGATACCTTTGATCCTAATCTTTTCAACGTTTATGCTGTTGCCAATAAAGAAGTGAAAGAATCGGATTTAGAAGAAGGAATTTATACAGAAATCGAAAAGATTAAAAAAGAAGGAATCAGCGAGAAGGAACTTCAAAAGATTAAAAATCAGAAATTAATGGAGTTTTATGGTCAAGTCGAAACCATTAACGGAAAGTCGAATAATATCGGAACGTACGAAGTGTTTTTTGGTGATTACCGAAAAATGTTCGATGCTCCAGCCAATTATAACAAAGTTACTGTCGCTGATGTTCAGCGAGTTGCCAACAAATATTTGATTAAAAGTAAAAGAACGGTGGGTATATTAAAAACGAATGTTGAAGAATAAAATTATGGAAGGAATAAAACAAAAAATCACGATATTCTGCCTCTTGGTTGTTAGTTTAAACTTATCGGCTCAGAGTTTTAAAGTACCTAATTACACTACTTTTAAATTACCAAATGGCCTCACAATTTCCTTGATGGAACAACACGATGTGCCTATTATTAGTGTTTCGGCAATACTTTCTGCGGGCGCCATTTATGACTATGACAAAGCAGGTTTGGCTTCATTGACTGCCACCGCTTTAAAACACGGTACCACAAATTTTCCGAAAACTAAATTAGACGAAGAACTCGATTTCATAGGAGCCAATGTTGATACTTATGCTACAAAGGAATTTTCAGGTATTTCATCCAATTTTGCATCGAAAGACAAAGACAAAGTTTTGACGATTATTAAAGAAATACTACTCAATCCTGTTTTTGATGTCGCTGAATTTGAGAAAGAGAAAAGCCGTTTATTAGTATCTCTTGAACAACAAAAAGAAAGTCCAAGGTCTGTAATTGGTCCTTATTTTGACACACTTTTATTCGGAAGTCACGTTTATGGTAACGTTATCAACGGAAATAATGCAACTGTGAGTAAATTGACTGTAAAAGAAGTTAAAGATTTCTACAATTCAAATTATAAACCTAACGATGCTGCCATTTGTATCGTGGGAGATTTTGTTACCAAAGAAATGAAAGCTACGTTGACCAAGTTGTTTTCAGGTTGGGAAAAATCCTCAGTTGAAAAAGAAAATTTAGCAGCCAAACCAATCAATCTTCCTACTGAAAATCGAGTTTTGTTGGTGAATAAAGAAGATGCCAATGAAGCTACTTTTTATATCGGATCACCAGGAATTAGCCGAAACAATCCTGATTTTGTGGCTATCGAAGTGGTTAATACGCTTTTTGGAGGACGTTTTACTTCGATGCTAAACGACGAACTTAGAGTAAATACAGGTTTGACTTATGGCGCTGGTAGCAGATTTAGAACTTTAAAAAATGGAGGTTCTTTTTACATTAGTACTTTTACAGATGTTAAAACTACCGAAGCTGCCATTGATAAAACATTAGAAGTATTGAATAAATTACACACCAATGGAATTGACGAAAAAGCCTTAAACTCCGCCAAAAACTATGTCAAAGGTCAGTTTCCGCCAGAGTATGAAACCAATCAACAATTGGCTAGTTTGCTGTCGCAAATGTTTTGGTATAATTTTGATAAATCCTTTATCGATAATTTCGAAAAAAATGTAGATGGATTGGATTTGACAAAAGCCAATCAAATTATTGCTAAATATTTTCCAAAAGACAAGTTGCAATTTGTAATCATTGGCAAATCGACCCACATCAAAAAGATAGTCGAAAAATATGGTAAAGTAACCGAAGTGCAAATAAAAGATGATATTACGAACAAAAATTAAAACAAAAGGGGATTCAGTTCCCTTTTTTTGTGGACTATAATTTCGGTTAATTTGAATTTTATTAGGATTCATTTTCAATATCGAAATAACCTTTGACTTTTATTTTTCCTGTGAAAAAATTCAAGAATAAAACCACAAAAAATAAAAACAAAAAGGCTTGGGCTGTCGCCAATACTTTTCCGATGGTTGTGACAGGAAAATAATCGCCGTAGCCAATAGAAGCCGAATTAATCGTACTGAAATAAATGGCGTCAAACCAATGATTAAAAGGTTTGTTCAAATAATTGCCGCAGGAATACAAAACCCCAAACGAAAATATAATTTCGGTATAGTTGAGAAAAAGTAGCAACATCGATCGTTTGTAAGAGCGTGGTTTCGAAAACATATCCGAAGCAAAAATCAGAGTCGGAATGTATAAAACGGTTTCTAATAACACATAAATCATTATCCAAATCACATATTGATTGCTTTGCCAATTATTAATCAATATCAGTAGGGGAAAGGCAACTTTGAGTAAAACATAGAAATCTAAGGCTAAATCTCGGTATTCATAGCCCTTTAATGAGGCTAAATATTTAATGTAAACTCCCGGAAAAAGTAATTGCGAAGAGGAAAGAAATAATCGAACTATTTTTTCAATTCCATTGTCATCCTGATGGTTGTTGTTCCAAATCGCTTTAATGTTCATAATGCGTTTTTGAACAGGATTGTATTCGGGTTTTGGAATCCTTGAGACATTTCCTAAAAGTAATTTTTTTAGAATTGATTTCATCAAAATAGGATTGGAATTCACCTCTAATTTACGAAATATTTGCTTTACTTATTGTAAAATTCATACTTTTATAAAATACTTTCAATTAAAATCAACTCATTGGTTTCTTCCATTTTTCTAAAATTTTTTACGTTATATTTTTGAGTATCAAAATGCTTTACATAATCTAAATTGAGCTGTTTTTGTTTTGCATTTATGAGCATCGTATTAAAAAGCAGGAAACCTTTAGGATTTAATAACAGGCGAATCCTATTTACAAAATCAACTTCAAACAAAAAATCAGGCATTTCCGTGTCCTGAAAAATATCAATTATTATTAAGTCGTATTGGTCCTTAGTTTTCCAAACGAATGCAAAAGCATCGTCTATAATGACTTCAAGATTTGGAATTTCGTGAAGATGAAAATACGTATTGGCAATTTCAATTATGGCCGCGTCAATTTCGACTCCTGTAATTTGTCCTTTAAAATTGATTTCGTCCACCAAAATTCGGATAACGCTTCCGCCTGCAACTCCAAGAACAAGAATTTTTTTCATCGCATTTATTCTTTCGAAACCGATTCTTTTCAATCCTTTTCTTAAAATGCGTTGCAAGCTTCCATAAGAATAATTGGTGTTCTGACTGTCCAAAATTAATTTGCCGTCTGTCCAAGTGACTTCTAAGCTTTGGCTGATGGAAGATTTTTGTTTTAAAATATTGACTGGAATAAGGTAACTGAAGAGTTTTTTGAACATAGCAAAGTATTTTTATCAAAAATAAGGGATTAATGCTAATTTTGCGAAAAATTGGTTCCAAATGAAAAAAAGCTTCTACAAATTTATTTTCTTCACATTATTGGGTTGGAAAATTGAAGGCACAATTGATCAAAGCATCAAAAAATCTGTCCTGATGGTTCTTCCACACACGAGTTGGCACGATTTTTTTATAGGAATGTTTATCAGGGGAATTACAGGAGTTGAAATGAACTTTATTGGAAAAAGAGAGTTGTTTCGTTTTCCATTTGGATTTTATTTCCGTTGGATGGGTGGAGCACCAATCGATCGAGTAGGAAGTTTAAACAAAGTTGAAGCTATTGCCAAAATTTTTGAAAAGCGTACTGAATTTAGATTGGCCATTTCTCCTGAAGGAACCAGAAAAAAAATCATTGAACTGCGGTCTGGATTTTATTACATAGCTGTGAAAGCAAATGTTCCAATAATTCCAGTTGCATTTGATTTTGGCAAAAAAACGGTAAATATTGGTAAACCATTTTATCCGACTTCAAATTATGAAAATGATTTACAAATATTGTTACACCATTTCAAAGGAATTATTGGGAAGATACCTGAAAATGGTTTTGACGCAGAAAAATAATTATTCAGAAGAATACGTTTTAAAAGTTCCGTTTTTAAAGAAGATTACAATTCGGTCAATTTCGCCATCCGTTTTATAATTCGAAGCTATTTTTGCATTTGGAAAAGAATTCGGAAGATTTTCTTCCTTCTGATTTTTTGTATTTGAATTTTCAGAGAACAAATCATTTTGCTGTTCAATTTTAGTTTCCGCAATTGGAGGGCTGAGAATTGGAGTAGATGACCTATTGTTTGTTTCTGTTGCTATTTTTGATTTTGGAAAAGTTCCCTTTCCATTTAAAATCCAATACAAATCTACGTCGGGAAAAACATCCATAATTTTAAGAATAAAATCTAGACTTGGTTTGTTTCTGCCCGAAAGTAGGTGAGATAAACTCGAACGTTGCACGCCTATTTTATCAGCAAACGAAGAGGCGTTTAGGCTGTAATAATCGAGTATAATTTCCAATCTTTTTATAAAATCTTCGGTGTTTACCATTGTAAATTCCATTTTAAATTAACGTCGTTACAAATGTAACTAAAACTACCCAAAGCACCAAAATTACAGATGTAAATAATATAAAAATCACTAAATATAGATAATCATCACTTGATGTAAATTAATATAATTAACTGATAAATAAATATATATATGTTCAACATTTTATGGATTACAAATGGTAACAACTCACTCAAAAACGAAAGTGATTTGCGTCAGAATATTGTTTACATATTTAAATAAAGAAGTTTATTTCCTGTTTACAATTGTGAATATAAAGATGTTTACTTTTGTAAAACAAAATTATACCTATGGATTTACAACAATTATTTAGTCAATATAAAGAACAATCAATAAAAGGTCGTTATATTACTTTAGACGAAATTTACCCCATTTTAGAAAAATTAAACACGAAAAATCAATTAGAAATTATTGGAAAATCGGTGCTCGAAAAACTTATTTATAAATACCAAATTGGAATTGGAAAAACAAAAATCCTACTTTGGTCTCAAATGCACGGAAATGAAAGTACGACGACAAAAGCGCTAATTGATTTTCTAAATGTGTTAAATTCTAATTCAGAATTTGCGCAAAAATTGCTTAACACATTCACTTTTTGTTGTATTCCGATCTTAAATCCCGATGGAGCAAAATTATACACACGTGAAAATGCCAATAAGGTGGACTTAAATAGAGATTCTCAAGATTTATCTCAACCAGAAAGTAGAATTTTGAGAGCGGTTTTCGACGAATTTGGACCTGATTTTTGCTATAATCTTCACGATCAACGTACAATTTTTGGAGTGGGAAGTTCTGGAAAGCCTGCTACCTTGTCGTTTTTAGCTCCAGCATATAACGAAGAGAGAGAAGTAAACGAGTCCCGGTTAAAAGCAATTAATATAATTGCAAAAATAAATACCGTTTTACAACAATTTATTCCAGGTCAAGTAGGGCGTTTTGACGATGCGTTCAATATTAATTGTATTGGAGACACTTTTCAATCTTTAGGTGTTCCGACCATTTTGTTTGAAGCTGGACATTCTCAAAATGATTATCTCAGAGAAGAAACCCGAAAATTTGTTTTTATTGCTTTAGTTTCAAGTTTTGAAACATTATACGAAAACGATATAGTTGGTAATGAATTTGACAAATATTTGAGTATTTCTCAAAATAAAGTAGTTTTTTATGATTTTTTGTATAAAAATATCAAAATAAATTATGATGGTATCGAAATTATCACGAATTTTGCCGCACAATACAAAGAAGAATTAATAGATAATCGAATTTGTTTTAATGCTTATATTGTTCATATAAGTAATTTGGATCATTATTTTGGACATTTTGAGTACGATGCTGAAGGAGCTCTTTATCAGGATGAAAATAATGATTTTCCAACATTAAACGAAAAAGCGGACTTTTACTTAGACAACAAAGTCAAGTTTGTAAACGGCTCAATTCTTCAATAAAAGTTTGTAATTGTATCTAATAATATTAATTGAGTGAATTATGAGTAAGTTTCGTTTAGATGAAGTAGACCACCAAATTTTGGACATGTTGATAGACAACACAAGGATTCCGTTTACGGATATTGCAAAAAAATTATTAATTTCTGCTGGAACAGTCCATGTTAGAGTAAAAAAGATGGAAGATGCCGGAATAATTATGGGATCGTCTCTCGTCCTTGATTATGATAAACTTGGGTATTCTTTTATTGCCTATGTTGGGGTTTTCCTTAACAATACATCACAAACCAAATTCGTTTTGCAGCGTATCAACGAAATTCCTTTCGTAACAGTGGCTTCTGTAACAACAGGAAAATTTAATATTTTTTGCAAAATTAGAGCAAAAGATACTAAGCATGCCAAGGACGTGATATTTATGATTGATGATATTGATGGCGTTTACAGAACAGAAACTATGATTTCATTAGAAGAAAGCATCAATGATAAAAAGCGATTAATGCATACTATTTTTAAAGATATATAATTCATTTGAAAGCTATTCTATACTATAACCTCAAGTGAATTCTTGAGGTTTCTTTTTTTAATTAACTATTATCCACTACCACTAATTAACTATTTCATTTATGTATACGCATCCTAAAATTGAACGATTCAACGAAGAGGTTCTTTCTAAATATCACATATACAATAGTGTATTTATTACGCTACCATTTGATTCCATAGACAACACCGGCGCACTGCTTCCCTTGTTTACAGACGGTTGTGAGAATGGTTTCAAAAACCATGAAACGCCAAAAGAAATTATTAATTATTTTGTCCAAAAATACTTTCAAGGCGCTTCTGAAAAAGAAAAAATTGATTTAATGTTTCGTTTTATTCAATACATTGAACGCCAAATTGTTCTTTTTGACGCTGTGGAAGATGCAGCTTTTCCAGTTGTAAATAATATGGAAGGAAGAGGGTCGTTGAGAGACATCAAAGAGAAAGCTGCGGTTAAAGATAAGGAACAAGAATTAGAAGCTTTTTTAGAAAATTTTAATGTAAGGACAGTATTAACGGCTCATCCAACGCAATTTTATCCTGGAGCAGTTCTAGGTATCATTAATGATTTGACTGATGCAATTCGCAGCAATAATTTACTGGAAATAAAGCAATTGTTGGCTCAATTAGGGAAAACACCTTTTATACAAAACGAAAAACCCAATCCTTTTGACGAGGCGGTAAGTCTGATTTGGTACCTTGAAAATGTGTTTTATGAAACTTCTGGCGAAATTGTACATTATCTTCAGAGAAATGTATCGCATGGGAGTTTAATCCAAAATCAACTTATTAAACTTGGTTTTTGGCCTGGAGGTGATCGCGATGGAAATCCTTTTGTCACTACTGAAATTACTCTTAAAGTGGCGGATCGATTGAGAAATTCGATTTTAAAATGTTACTACCGCGAAATGAGAAATTTGAAAAGAAAGTTAACTTTCTTTGAAGTCGATGTGCTTGTATCGGAGCTTGAATATAAATTGTATCGTTCTGTATTTTATTCAAAAGGTGAAATTTACATCACTTTAGAGGAGTTTAAATCGCAATTAAATAAAATCAGAACCATACTAATCGAACGAAATCAATCCTTGTATTTAGATGAATTAGAAGCACTTCTGATTAAAGTAAATTTATTTGGTTTTCATTTTGCCTCTTTAGATATTCGTCAAAACAGTAAAATACACGATGCTGTTTTTGAGGATGTTGTGGCATTTTACTTAAATACAAATTCTGATGTTTTTCCAAAAAATTATTTTGAATTATCAGAAACTGAAAAATTTGACGTACTGTCCAATGTAAAAGGTAATCTTGATTCCAATGTCTTTGAAAATGAAATTACAAAATTAACTATTGAGTCCATACAAGCTATAAAACAAATCCAGGCCAACAACGGAGAATTTGGAGCTAATCGCTATATCATAAGCAATAACGAAAGTGCATTAAATGTTATGGAAACCTTTGCACTTTTCAAATTGAATAATTGGGACACACTTTCGGTTGATATTATTCCATTATTCGAATCCGTTGACGATTTGCAAAATGCACATGCCATTATGGAAAAATTGTACACCAATCAGGCTTATGCGGAACATTTAGCAAACAGAAACAAAAAACAAACCATAATGCTCGGTTTCTCTGACGGTACCAAAGATGGAGGTTATTTGATGGCGAATTGGAGTATTTATAAAGCCAAAGAAGCACTCACAGCAATATCTAGAAAATATGGAATAAAAGCTATTTTCTTTGATGGTCGTGGAGGTCCACCAGCTCGCGGAGGCGGAAAAACACATAAATTTTATGCCTCTTTAGGTCCAAATATTGAAAATAACGAGATTCAGGTTACCGTTCAAGGGCAAACCATAAGTTCTAATTTTGGGACATTAGATTCTTGTCGTTATAACTTAGAAAATTTGTTAAGTGCTGGAGCTACAAATCAAGTTTTTAGTAAAGTTAAAAATGAATTATCTGAAAATGATAAAGAAATTCTAGACCAATTAGCTGAATTAGGCTATCAAAAATATTTGAATTTCAAAAATCATCCTAAGTTTATTCCTTATTTGGAACAAATGAGTACTCTGAAATATTATGCTAAAACCAATATTGGAAGTCGTCCATCTAAAAGAAGTAAATCAGAACATTTAGATTTTGCAGACTTAAGAGCGATTCCTTTTGTAGGATCATGGAGCCAATTGAAACAAAATGTTCCTGGGTTTTTCGGAGTCGGTACTGCCTTAAAACATTTTGAGGATACGAATAATTGGAGCCAGGTTCAAGACTTGTATAATGATTCATTATTTTTTAGAACCCTCTTAGAAAACAGTATGATGTCATTGGCAAAATCGTTTTTCCCTTTGACAGCTTATATGAAAAAAGACCCAGAATTTGGAGAATTTTGGCAAATTATTTACGACGAATTTGTAGAAACAAAACGTTTGTTATTGAAAATTGCTGGACACAAAACTCTAATGGAAAACTATCCTGACGGAAAAGCTTCAATTGATATAAGAGAACGTATTGTATTGCCATTGTTGACGATACAACAATATGCTCTTTTGAAAATAAGTGAATTAAACAGAGCTGAGAACCCAGATTTAGAATTAATAAAAACGTATGAAAAAATCGTAACGCGTTCTCTTTTTGGAAATACAAATGCTAGCAGAAATTCAGCATAATTATTTATTTTTATCAATTCAAAAATTGATTTCTAATTTAAAAATGTACTTATGAACTCGAATCAATTGCCCGTGAATGAATATTCTGAATTTGTTGCGACTTATATCAACGCACTTAAGGATGTTAATTTAATGGAAGAATTAGAAATTAGTTTGCATGATTTTATCAAATTTGTTCAAAATATTCCAATGGACAAATTTGATTATCGATACGCTGAAGGCAAATGGACAATCAAAGATATTATCCAGCATATTATCGATGCCGAACGAATATTTGGTTATCGAGCCTTGCGAATTTCCAGAAATGACAAAACGCCATTACTTGGATTTGAAGAAAATGATTATGTGGAAAATACCAATGCTAATGGCAGAAGCATTCAAGATTTATTAACCGAATTTTCTGCCGTGAGACATTCACATCTATTGTTGTTCAAAAGTTTTTCAGAAGAGCAATTGTTAAGATTGGGAATTGCTTCCAATCACACAATTTCAGTGCGTGCTCTAGGATTTTTAATTATTGGACATTTAAAACATCATCAAAGAGTTTTTCAAGAACGGTACTTGTAGTCAAAATATAAAATACAAAAAAGGAACTCGATTGCGAGTTCCTTTTTTGTATATAAAATATATTATTCTTCATCGTCCTCATCCTCCTCTTCGGGAAGATCGCTTTCATCATCATCTTCATCATCATCATCGTCATCGTCTCCTGAATCATCATCGTCTTTAAAATCCGGCTTGTCAAGGCTGTCATCATCAATGTCAGCATCTTCATCGTCGTCTAGGCTAAGACCTTCAATCGGTTCAATTTCTGCAGCGATTTCGTCATCTTCATCATAATTTTCGATTCTGTCTGCAAGATTAGTGCTGATTTTTACCAAAAAAATGGTGTCTTCAGTTCGCACTTCTACAGCCTCTATTAACTCGTTTTGTGCATTTCTAAAACGGATAATGTTGGAGTCGTCATAGCCATCTGGAAATTTATCTACCAATAGGTTTAAAATTTCGTGGGTAAGTTTTGCGTAATCAACAATTACTCTCTTCATAAAATATACTATAAATCCAACAAATAGGCGAAAATTAACGGAGCAACAATCGTAGCATCCGACTCAATAATAAATTTTGGGGTTTTTATATCCAATTTTCCCCAAGTTATTTTTTCATTTGGCACCGCTCCGGAATACGAGCCATAACTGGTTGTTGAATCTGAAATTTGACAGAAATAACTCCAAAAAGGAATGTCGTGCATTTCCATATCTTGGTACAACATTGGGACAACGCAAATTGGAAAATCTCCAGCAATTCCACCGCCAATTTGAAAAAATCCAATTCCCTTTGAACTATTTTTTGGATACCAATCAGAAAGGTACACCATATATTCAATTCCTGATTTCATTGTAGAAGCTTTCAAATCCCCTTTTATAACATAGGACGCAAATATATTTCCCATCGTGCTGTCTTCCCATCCCGGTACAATAATAGGTAAATTTTTCTCAGCAGCGGCATACATCCAACTGTCTTTTAAGTCAATTTCGTAATATTCCTCCAAAACGCCTGAAAGTAACATTTTGTACATAAACTCGTGAGGGAAATATCTTTCACCTTTATCGTCAGCATCTTTCCATATTTTGTAAATATGTTTTTGCAAACGACGAAACGCTTCATGTTCTGGAATACAAGTATCCGTAACGCGGTTTAATCCTCTTTCAAGCAAAGCCCATTCATCTTGGGCTGTCAAATCGCGATAATGTGGTACTCTTTCGTAATGAGAATGTGCAACCAAATTCATAATATCTTCCTCCAAATTGGCTCCCGTACACGAAATAATTTGCACTTTATCTTTACGGATTATTTCGGCAAAAATTTTACCTATTTCGGCGGTACTCATAGCGCCAGCCATACTTACCATCATTTTTGCTCCATTGGCTAATTGTTGTTCATACGCCTTTGCAGCATCAACTAAAGATGCAGAATTAAAATGCAAATAATGCTTTTCGATAAACTGACTGATTGGTCCTTTACTCATTTTGTTTTTTATTTTTTAAAGCTATTCTTGTGTGGGCAAAGAAAATATTTTTTTTACAAAACTACAATGAAAACTTTTAAAATTATTATTTGTTATAACCTAAAATGTCTAAAACGTCCTCTGCTGTTTGTTGTTCAGAGAATACTTCGGTTGCTAAGATTCCGTTTTCATCGCGATCAATCAATATGTGTTTGGGTTGTGGAATCAAACAGTGATGTAATCCGCCATAACCACCAATGGTTTCCTGATAAGCTCCTGTATTGAAAAATCCAATGTAAAGTGGTTTTTCTTTATTGTATTTTGGCAAATATATGGCATTCATATTTTGCTCAGAATTGTAATAATCGTCGCTATCACAGGTCATTCCACCTAGTAAAACCCGTTCGTATGTATCGTTCCAACGGTTTACGGACAACATAATAAAACGTCGGTTTATTGCCCAAGTATCTGGTAAAGTGGTAATGAAAGATGAATCAATCATATTCCATTTTTCTCTATCATTTTGCTGTTTTTGATACAAAATTTGATATATAGCGCCACCACTTTCGCCAACAGTAAAAGAACCAAATTCAGTAAAAATATTAGGAACATCAACTTCGGCTTCATCACAAGCAATCTTTATTTGATTGATAATTTCGTCAATCATATATTGATAATCATACTCAAAAGCCAACGAATTTTTGATTGGAAATCCGCCACCAATGTTTAATCCATCGAGTGTGGGACATTCTTTTTTCAAAGCGACATACACTTTGATACATTTTACCAATTCGTTCCAATAATACGCATTGTCATTGATTCCTGTATTAATAAAAAAGTGCAACATTTTGAGTTCCAATTTTTTATTTTCCTGAATTTGCTTTTTATAAAACTGAACAATATTTTTGTATCCAATCCCAAGCCGTGAAGTATAGAACTCAAATTTGGGTTCTTCCTCAGCAGCAATACGAATTCCGATTTTGAATTTTCGCGAGATATGCTCTTGCAAAAGGTCTAATTCTTCGTAATTGTCAATTATTGGAATCGTATTTTTATGACCATTATTGATTAATCGCGCAATGTTTTCAATGTATTGATCTCGTTTGAAACCGTTGCAAATTATATACGTACTTTTGTTTATTTTTCCAGATAACAATAACTTTTCAACAATATTAATATCAAAAGCCGAAGAGGTTTCAATGTGAATGTTGTTCTTGAATGCTTCATTCATCACATACTCAAAATGCGAACTTTTAGTACAATAGCAATAGTAATATTTCGCCTCATAATTGTTTTTTTCCATCGATTTACGAAACCAACTTTTGGCTTTGTTAATGTTATTGGAAATCTGAGGCAAATAGGTAAACTTTAAAGGTGTACCATATTGTTCTACTAGTTTCATCAAATCGATATTATGAAACTCGAGATTGTCTTTGTTTAAAGTAAATTCTTCCTGTGGGAAATAATACGTTTGATTTATTAAATCGAAATATTTTGTATTCATTTGATTTTTAGAATTTTAGATTAATTAAAATAAAAATTAATTAAGTAAAATTCAAACCCTAATGTTTTCAAAAACAATTTGAAGCTTTTCATTTTCGGCTTTCCAATAGGAAAAAATATCAAAACTAAAAGTATCCTTAATAGTAAAAACTCGTCTCAATAATCTTAAAAAAGAGCTACTGTTTTCGTTTTTTATGGAACTATAATTACGTTTGTTTTGACTTTTTTTCATTGAGGCAAATGTAAAAAAATATTAAATACCAAAGCAATCCTTTTGACTAAAAAATATTAAGATTTATAATCTTGGAACGCCCTTAAAATCAATTCGTTTTCAACAGACTGATTGATTTTTATTTTTCCAATGCCATCAATCAAGGCAAACTGGATGTTTCCGTACTCATTTTTTTTGTCGTGAATGAGTAATTCCATTATAGGTTCAATGTCATTTTCATTGAAAACCACATCGTCATAAATTGATTTTATTGTAGTTTTTATCTGATTGTACTCTTCGGTGGTGACTAAATTTTTCTCCAATGATATGTAACTTTCTAAAATCATTCCTATGGCAATAGCTTCACCATGCAACAATGATTTTTTGTTTTCATTTTCCAAAAAGTAACTTTCGATGGCGTGACCCAAAGTATGACCAAAATTCAATGCTTTACGGATATTTTTTTCTGTTGGATCTTCCATTACAATTTCGTTCTTTATTTCGACAGAACGGTAAATTAATGCATCAAAATCGGCAAAATCTATGGCTTTTAAATCCAGAAATTGTTCCCAATAAGCTTTGTCGTAAATCAATCCGTGTTTGAGCATTTCGGCAAGCCCAGAGCGCATTTCTTCTTTAGAAAGTGTTTCTAAATATTGTGTATCAATAAGAACCATTTTGGGAACATTAATAACGCCAATTTGGTTTTTTAAATTTCCTAAATCCACACCCGTTTTTCCGCCAACAGAAGCATCAACCATCGAGAGCAAAGTAGTGGGAACGTGGATAAAATCCATTCCTCTTTTGAAGGTAGAAGCTACGAAACCGCCTAAATCAGTGACAACACCGCCGCCAACGTTGATCACTAAACTTTTTCTGTCAGCACCCAGCTCGGTCAAAACATTCCACAATTGAACGCAGGTTTCAATATTTTTATTGGGTTCTCCGGCTTCAAATTCAACTATTTCTATGGTAAGTTCGGTGGCTAAAAAAGGCAAAAATTTTGACAAGCAAAACGTATTGGTGTTGTTGTCCACAATAATAAATAGTTTAGAATATTTATTGTCGTTTAGGTACGAATTTAATTCTTCATATCCTTTTTCGTTAAAATGAATCGGATAATTATTGGCTTGAATAGCTTGCATAATATAAGATTGATTAAAAGCGCAAAATAAGGTAAATTTTACTGAATAATTCTCAAAACTCTCTTTATATTTGTGCAAAAATATAACAAATAATGAAAAATTTATTTAATAACACACAGATTGCCTTTTCATTAAAAAGCGATACTGAGCTCGATCGAGCTTATTTTCTTTTCAAATTAATTGATAATCAGCCCTTAGTTCGGATAGGAACGGCGGTTACAAATTTTGCTTTAAAAGCAAGTTTGCCAGTCGAAGGATTGATTCGTGCTACTGTTTTCGACCATTTTTGTGGTGGTGTAAACGAAGACGATTGCATTCCGGTCGTAGATAAAATGTTTTCCAAAGGAGTTTCTTCCGTTTTGGATTATTCTGTAGAAGGAAAAGAAGAAGAGGAACAGTTTGATACCGTTTTAGAAAAAACTTTAAAGCTGATTGATTTTGCTAAAGAAAAAAAGGCAATCCCATTTGCAGTTTTTAAACCATCTGGTTTTGGTCGCATCGATTTATACGAGCAAGTCAGTTTAGGAAAAGAATTATCACCAGCCGAATCCGATGAGTGGAGTAGAGTAGAGGCTCGTTTTGAAAAAGTGTGTAAAGCATCTTTTGATAATGATGTGACATTATTAATTGATGCCGAAGAAAGCTGGATGCAAGATGCAGTCGATTCTTTGGTCGAAAAAATGATGCAAAAATACAATAAATCGAAACCTATTGTTTTCAATACTTTGCAAATGTACCGCTGGGATCGATTGGATTTTTTGAAAAAATTGCACGAAAAAGGCAACGCTGAAGGGTTTCACATCGGAATGAAATTAGTGCGTGGCGCTTATATGGAAAAAGAAAATGAGCGTGCTATAGAAAAGGGTTATCCCACATCAATTTGTGCTTCAAAGGAAGCTACGGATGAAAATTATAATGCCGCCGTAAAATATATGGTAGACAACAATATGTCAGTTTTTGAGGGGACACATAATGAAGAAAGTACTGATTTCTTGATGAATTTAATGGAAGAGAAAGGAATAAAGGCGACTGACAATAAAATTTGGTTTGGTCAATTGTATGGGATGAGCGATAATATTAGTTTCAATTTAGCTGCTGAAGGGTATAATGTTGCCAAATATTTGCCATTTGGTCCTGTAAAAGATGTGATGCCCTACTTGATTCGTCGTGCGGAGGAAAATACTTCGGTAGCAGGACAAACCAGCCGAGAATTAGCCATGATTAAAGCGGAGAGAAACAGAAGAAAAGGGAAAGTTTAGAATACAGATTTTAGAATGCAGAAATTAGAACAAAAAAAATCCAATCATTACGATTGGATTTTTTGTCCTCTTTTGTGAGAGTTGAATCTGTTTTTTAAGAATGACTGAATTGCAAATTACTCAAGTTTTTATAAATACCGTTTTCTAAAACAATCAATTCCTGATGTGTTCCTTGTTCTGCAATGATACCTTTGTCCAATACCAAAATCTGGTCCGCACTACGAATGGTTGAAAGACGGTGTGCAATAATAATGCTCGTTCTTCCTTCCATCAGGATTTCTAACGCTTCCTGAACCAGTTTTTCGCTTTCGCTGTCCAATGAAGAAGTGGCTTCGTCCAAAATTAAAATACTCGGATTTTTTAATAGGGCTCGTGCAATGGCAATGCGTTGTCTTTGTCCTCCAGAAAGTTTAACACCTCTTTCTCCCACGAGAGTTTCAAATTTTTCAGGGAAACTTTCGATAAAATTTAAGGCGTTGGCTTGTGTGGCGGCCAACGTAATTTCGTCATCCGAAGCATCAGGATTTCCGTAGGCAATGTTTTCTTTGATGGTTCCACCAAATAAAATCACGTCTTGCGGAACGATACTCATATTGCCCCGCAAATTTTCCAGATCATAATCATAGATGTTTTTTCCGTCTACCAATATTTCGCCACTATTGATATCGTAAAAACGCAACAATAGGGAAGCAATAGTCGATTTTCCCACTCCACTCGGCCCTACAATGGCAATTTTTTGACCAAAATTAGCCGTGAAGTTCACACCTTTCAACACTTTCATTTCTTTTCTGGAAGGGTAGGTGAATCCTACATTTTTGAAAGTGACATTCCCTTGTATTTTTTGAACGGAATGTGAATTTTGTGTAGAATTTATTTTTTCTGGAGTTTCATCCAATAATTCAAAAACCCGTTCTGTGGCTCCGATTGCCTTTTGAATTTGCGCATAAAGCTCAGCAATACCGCCAAATGAAGCTCCAACAAATGTGGAATACAAGACGAAAGAAATTAATTGGCCGACACTCATTTCGCCACTAATACTCAATCGAACGCCAAACCAAACCACGGCAACGATCGCTCCAAAAAGACAAAAGATGATGAAAGAAGCAAAGTAACCTCTATATTTCCCACCTTTGATGGCGAGTTTTACAACCTCTTTTATTTTTCCATTATATCGGGCAATTTCGTACCATTCATTGGCGAAAGCCTTAACAATACTGATTCCCTGCATTGTTTCTTCAACAATAACTTGACTATCGGCAACCTGATCTTGTACTTTTTTCGAATATTTCCGAATGAATCTACCAAAAATTACTGCAGCCACTGCCACAAGCGGAACAACGGAAAGCATTAACAAAGTTAACTTGATGCTTTCTGTAGCTAACAAAATAATGCCACCGATAATTAAAATGAATTGTCTTAAAAACTCGGCAATTGTTGAAGTTAAGGTGTCTTGTATTTGGGTAATGTCAGAACTAATACGGCTGTTTAATTCTCCAACACGTTTTTGTGAAAAGAATGACATCGGCAATTTTACCAAATTACTGTACAATGATAACCTAAGATTGGCTAAAGTATGTTCCGTAAAATTCACGAACAACGAAAGCCTAAAAAAGGAACAAATCGACTGCAAAAATAGAATGACAATCAGCAATAAAGCAATATTATTGGCTTGGTCATAACTTTTGTTCTTCACACAGTCAATCAACATTCCCATTAATTTTGGAAAAGCCAAGGCGGTAGCACCAGTTAATAAAAGGAAAATTAATCCCACATAAAATTTCCAACGATGATTCCCAGCATATTTAAAAATGAGAGTTGCCTTATTTAAAGAAGTTGCCGTAATTTTCGATTTTGGCAAGTCGTTTTCTTTGAAGTGTGCCATTTAAAGTGTTTTATTTTTACAAATATACTACTATACTAATGCAATGCTAAAAAAAAAATTCGATTTCACATCTGCTAAAAAGTATATTTTTTTTACATTTTATTTGCTAATCCAAAATCTAAGTGTATATTTGCACTCCTTCAAAGGGCGATTAGCTCAGCTGGTTCAGAGCACCTCGTTTACACCGAGGGGGTCGGGGGTTCGAACCCCTCATCGCCCACAAAACTTCTCAAGAAAT
>JAAFGY010000036.1 GCA_010365135.1 Flavobacterium sp. | reverse complement strand
ATAGTCATTAAAATTCCAAACAACAAACAACAAACAACAAACCATAATCCAAAGATGTATAGCAAAGAGGAAACTCAAAGATTAAAGCGGGAATTTTGGGTTGCATTTGCCGAAAAATACCCAAGAAAATGGATTTTATACGATACTAAAATCAAGGATTTTTCTTTTAAGTTTTATGTTGACAATAAAAAAGCTCAGGTTTTAATAGATATTGAACATCGCAGTGACGAAAAACGAAAAATCTATTTTGAAAAACTGGAATCTTTAAAAAGCATTTTAGAAGACGATTTTGTAAAAGATTTAGTTTTTGAAGCTAATTTTGTCTTGGAAAACGGCAAAACTATCAGTCGCATTTGGGTCGAAAAAGCCGGCGTCGGCGTGAGCAACAGAACGCATTGGGACGAAATATTTGATTTTTTCTACGAAAATATGAATGGTCTTGAAATGTTCTATTGGGAATATGGGGATTACATTCGTGATTTGGACATTAATACCTGAAACTAGGGTTTTGGATATCGTTTTTTAATATTGCGAATTAACTCTTCAAGTCCGTTGAGTTTTAATTCATAAACCAATTGCAATTGTTGTCCAAGCTCTCCTTTTGGAAAACCTTTGTTAGAGTACCAGACCACGTAATATTCCGGTAAATCGATAAGATATCTGCCTTCATATTTGCCAAAAGGCATTTTGGTATGTGCGAGTTTGATAAGTTGTTTTTGGTTTTGATCCATTTTTTAATGAGAAAAGAATTTAGAGAATTGGGCTAATCCGTATGGTTAATGCAAAGGAAAAACAGCTCAAATGTTTCAAATGTACTGCTTTTATTTTTGATTTAAATTTAGCAGTCTTTAATGTGCCTTTTATAATTTGTATTATATAATTATTTCGAAAAATGATATAACATTCAATGGTAATTTTGAGCTTAATTTTACTAAAATCCAAATCATTTGAACTAAATAATAAAAAATATGCCGGAAGGTCCTTCCATAGTCATTTTGAAAGAAGCTGTTCAACAATTTGCAGGACACGAAATTATTGCGGTTTCAGGGAATAGTAAAAGTGGCATTGACCGCTTAAAAGATCAAACGGTAATTGCTTTCAAAAGTTGGGGAAAGCATTTTCTGATTTGCTTTGAAGAGTTTACCGTAAAAGTTCATCTTTTAATGTTTGGTACGTATCGAATCAATGAAAGGAAAGAGAATGAGCCAAGATTGAGTATGGTTTTTTCTAATGGTGAACTTAATTTATATACGTGTTCGATTACATTTCTGGAAGGTGATGTCAATTTGCATTATGATTGGAGTGCAGATGTAATGAATGAAAATTGGAATCCCAAAGCGGCTAAGAAAAAACTCAAAGAGTTCCCGCAACAAATGATATGTGATGTTTTATTAGACCAAAATATTTTTTCAGGAGTTGGAAATATAATCAAAAATGAAATATTGTACAGAACATTTGTACATCCTGAATCATTGGTGGGAAAATTGTCTGCTGCAAAATTAACTAGGATTATCAAGGAATGTTCAGTATATAGTTTCGAGTTTTTAGAATGGAAAAAAGTTTATGAATTAAAAAAACATTGGTTGGCTTATACAAAAAAACTTTGTCTCCGATGCGATTTACCCATTCAATATAAACATACTGGTTCCAGAAAACGGAGAAGTTTTTACTGCCCTAATTGCCAAAAACTTTATTTATAAAAATCATAAATTGAAATTAAATTCTTTGTTTTTCAACTCTAATCAAAATCAGAAAACCGTTCACTTTTCGGAAAAACTTAGTTGTCGATAACTCGAAAAGAAAATTAGTAATGAGATTTGAAGCTCCTTTAATTTCAGCAATCTTTTTCACTTTAAATGCACGAACCGCTTGGGAAAGGTCAGAAAAACTGTTCGAATATTGTTCTATTTCCATTTCGAGTATATTCTCTAAAATACTGTTTTTTAATAAATTTCGACCCATTCCAATTTGTTTCATAGAATTGAATTTCTCTATTTCCTGCGAAATTTTAATGATTTGAAGATTAATATGTAAACAATCTTTATTGTTATTGAAAAATGTATTTTGCAATTTCTTGATTAAAACATCATTTTGTTTATTGTGAGTATTTTTTGTTGGGATTCCAATTACAGAAAATTTAGTTGGAACATTCTTTTCGAAATACAATATGTTATTCACATTGGTACTGCTTTTGAAAATTCCGGTATAATTTTTTTTGAGGCTTTTTCTTTCTCCTTGCACTCCGTAACTGTGTTGAAAATTTCCCTCGGAACAGTACGTAAAGAATATTGGCGATTTATTTGACAATTCCATACTCATCCTAACATCATCAGAAAAAACCATGTCAAATTGCATAAAGGTCATCCCCTCAGGGAAGGTTATTCCCTCAATATTCCCTCTGGCAATATCTGATTCTAAAGCTAATTTAAACTCGTTGTTATCCGATAATAAGGTGCCTTTCAAACTATCTTTCAAATTATTAAAAACATCTTGTGTGTTCCCAGCTTTTAGATATAAATTCTTCATTTTTAATACTTTTTAAAATAATTCCCACGCTCTTAACTCTACAACGAAACGCATAAATGATTGCAATTTCTTGATAAATGTAAATTTCGACATCTATCTTGCGATTCTGTTATATAATTTTGGAATAAACTTTCATAATTCTTATAAGGCCGAAAATGAAAACTATGAGGTAATTTAAAAATATTTAGCTGAAGTTACGGAATCAAAAAAAGGGCCAGAATATCAAATACTGTAACCCTTTTTTATTGACTTAACCGTGTCCGAAAGTCAAAATCCTGTGTTTAATTCAAAGTAAATCCTTTCTTTTAATTGCATTTAGTTTAAGAAAAATCCAAAGAAAGTAGCTTAGTTTGCTTCTTTTATAGTCAAATCAGCGTCGTAATATAGGATGTAAATTCCTTTATTGGTGTAACCTCCATCTGCCTTTTTATAATATTCAAACTTGTTGTCCACTTGCTCAGAGGCAATGGAGTCGGCAGTTTCTTGATAACTTTTATCCTGCGACAAACGCATCATAGTGTCAAAAGTCACGTCAAATCCACGTGTGGCATACGTGCTTGGTGCAATTTTATTTTTCTTTCTATATTCTTTTTCGAAAATTTTAGCTTCGGCTGTGCTGTTTTCACGAGTTATGGAAGGATACATTAATTTTAATTTTGTTAGGTTTTCAAAATTTATTTCGTCAGTATCCAAAGTTTCATTAGGCTCCAAAATAACCAATTGTAGATTATATTTAGCAATAACACTCATCATTGCCGCCATTGTCCATTTTATCATACCCGTATTGGAAGTTTCCATAACCACATAATTAGTTTTGTCTTTTACAAACAAACCTTTCAAACTTTCAGCTGATAAATTCCCGTTTTCTAGTAGAGAAGCAAATTTTACATCTGGATGATTTTGTTGAATATATTGCCTAACCGATTCTTTTTTCTTGTCTACTACTGCAATGATATTCCCTTGCTTTGCTCTCATATAATCGAAAACCGCTGTTTTTAAGGCATCATTTGTTGGGATAGTTTGGTACAAATTGGGAAATGAACTTCCAATGTCTTTGGACAAAGGCGAAATCACTGGAACATTATTTCCTCCCAACAATTCCGCTGTTTTTTCCACATTATTTTGATAAAAAGGACCAATAATGGCATTAGCAGTTTCCAGATTATTTTGCTGATTAATATTCGAAATATTCGAAGCATTTTTAGTTTCTTGCGAATCAAAAATACTCACGTCAACTGGAATTCCAATCGCTTTAGCAGAATCAATAGCCATCAATGCTCCTGAATAAAAATCCAAAGTCATATTTAGGAATTTATCCTTTTTCAATCGCATTGTGGTCGAATTTAGAGTGTCTCCTTCGATCTTCGTAAGATTAAAAGGAAACAATAAAACCAGTTTTTTTCTTTCATTAGTACCACTCTTTTTAGATAAAGAAACGTACTCTTTTTTGGCCTCCGGTTCCAGTAGAATTGAAGCTGTTGTGGGCATTTTTAAAATCATTCCTACCTCAACACCATTGGCCAAAGCCGGATTTAACTGAATCAATTCTTCTTGTCCCAATCCAGACATTTTGGACAAACTGTACAAAGTTTCTTTTGGTTTTACCTCGTAATTGAGATAATTAATTGCTGGCGAAACTTTAGATGGAATGGGTTTTATCGTATCTTTTTTTGGTGCAACCACAACAACTCTCTCTGTTTTTGGTTGAGTTCCTTTAATTAATAATTTGTATCCAATGGGTAAATTAGGAATAACTTCCGGATTCTTTTTTTCTAATTCTTCGATGGTAATTCCATATTGTTTGGCGATGGAATATTTGGTTTCCTTTGGAAGCACTTCGTGATAAACGACTTTTGCAAAAGAAGAAACCATTGTTTTAGAACTCGTGTTCGAAGGAATAACAAGCGTTTGTCCAATTTGCAAACCTAATTTTTCTAAATCTGGATTGGCTTTCTTCAAGGCCTGATCTGAAACCCCGTATTTTTTTTCGATGCCAAATAAAGTTTCTTTCGGTTCAACTTTATGCGTTTTTGCTTGCGATAACACTTTTTGAGTGATTTCTATTTTTGGAATAAGCAACACGCTGTTTGGCTTTAAGCCAGCCTGTGCGTCTGGATTTAATTTGTAAATATCATAAGGAGTGACGTTGTATTTTTGCGCAATTTGGGCGATCGTTTCCCCTTTTTCAACCTTATGTGTTATTGTTTTTTTTTGGGAAAATCCGCTTAATGAAAAAACCAAACTAGCCAAACAAATCGTTATAAAATATTTCATCCTATTGTTATTGTAAAAAAGATTAGTTTTCAAAGATAGCAAAACGGCATCAAATTTTATTCCAAAAATTGATACCGTTTTTTATATAATTTACATAATTTTCGTTCGAAAATAATTATTTTTTTGTCATTCCCATTCGATCGTTGCTGGCGGTTTTGAACTAATATCATACACGACTCTATTCACTCCTTTTACCTTATTGATAATATCATTAGACACTTTCATCAAGAATTCGTAGGGCAAATGTACCCAGTCAGCGGTCATTCCATCAGTAGATTGAACGGCCCGAAGCGCTACTACTTTTTCGTAAGTACGCTCATCGCCCATTACACCAACGCTATTTACAGGAAGCAAAATCGCTCCAGCTTGCCAAACTTTATCATACAATCCCCAAGATTTTAATCCGTCGATGAACACTTTATCCACATCTTGCAAAATTTGTACTTTTTCGGGTGTGATATCTCCTAATATTCGAATGGATAATCCAGGACCTGGAAAAGGATGTCTTCCTAATAATTCTGGGTCAATTCCTAATGTGGCTCCTACTCTACGCACTTCGTCTTTGAAAAGCATGCGCAAAGGTTCCACAATTTTTAGTTTCATAAAGTCTGGTAAACCACCTACATTATGGTGCGATTTGATGGTTGCCGAGGGTCCATTTACCGAAACTGATTCGATAACATCGGGATAAATGGTACCTTGTGCCAACCATTTTACTTCTTCGATACGATGAGATTCGGCATCAAAAACTTCGATAAAGGCATTTCCAATTGCTTTTCTTTTCAATTCCGGATCCACAATTCCTGCCAAAGCATCATAAAAACGTTGCGAAGCATCCACTCCTTTCACATTCAAACCCATTCCTTCGTATTGGTCCAAAACACTTTGGAATTCATTTTTTCGAAGTAAACCGTTATTGACAAAAATGCAATACAGATTTTTGCCTATCGCTTGATGCAATAAAACGGCCGCAACGGTTGAATCAACGCCTCCTGAAAGTCCAAGAACTACTTTGTCATCTTGCAATTTCTCTTTTAATTCTGCCACCATTTCTTCGACAAAAGCGTTTGGTGTGAAATTTTGAGGAACTTCGGCAATTTTTACCAAGAAATTCTCCAACATTTTGGATCCATCCGTAGAATGAAAAACTTCGGGATGGTATTGAATGGCATAAGTTGTTTCTCCTTCTATTTTGTAAGCAGCAAATTCCACATCGTGTGTGCTCGCTAGCTTAACACCATTGGTTGGCAAAGCCTTGATACTATCGCTATGACTCATCCAAACTTGGCTGTTTTCTGAAACGCCTTCAAAGAAAACTTCATTGTCTTTGATATAAGACAAATTGGCTCTTCCATATTCTCTGGTATTGGAAGCCGCGACTTCGCCTCCGCTAAAATGAGCCAAATATTGTGCTCCATAACAAACGGCAAGCATGGGTAATTTTCCTCGAATTTTGGATAAATCAGGGTGTGGAGCATCTTCTCCGCGAACAGAAAAAGGACTTCCGCCAAGAATTACCGCTTTATAACTGGATAAATCATCTGGAAAATGATTGTAGGGAAAAATTTCGCAGAATATATTTAATTCGCGAACTCGTCGGGCAATAAGTTGTGTGTATTGCGATCCGAAATCTAAAATAAGTACGTTGTGTTGCATTGGGCAAAAATACTTTTTATTATCGGGATTGAAAAATTGAAAATTAGAAAAATGAAATCACTCTCTAATAACAATCAATTTAATTTTGGTTCCTAAAGCCAAATTATCCCAATATTCATCTGTTACTGCTTTACCAGCTTCATCAATTACGTGAATTTCGGCTGTATTCCCGCCCGAAGTGCCCTGACTTGCCACAACAAATTCAATTTTATTGAGCCCTATAACTAGAGGAATATTAAATTGATTTAAATTACCATTTAGATACAATCGTGTTTCTATTACATTTTCGTTCAAATAGACATTAATCAAATCGCCATCTACTTGAATATAATCTCGGTATTTCACTTCCAAATAATTAGATTTAGTTTTAAATTCGCCTAAATCTCTATCGGTTCTATCCAATTTTCCTTCGCCTTCATGCAAGGTTTTGTGCAAATCATTGGCCATTTTTTCCTGATAAACATCGCCCAACTTATGCTCAAATTCATTTTTAGGGGTCATCGAAAAATGATTTTCAGCGGTACCAATGTCAAATGAGTTATTAACTATGGGTTTTGTACCAAAAATATTGGTTTCCCTGAATATATTGGGAGCGACAATTTTTGGCAGATTCAATTTGGGTAAATTGGTTGAAGGAGGAACTTCTTTTTTGGGTTTTACCGTTGAAGTTTTCGGCTTTATACCTTTGAATTTACTGTTAAATTCAACTTGTCCAAAAGCATTTGAACCCATACCAATTATAAAAATAAAAAAAAGAATTCTTTTCATACCGTTTCTCAAATAGCAGAATCTTTTAATCTTAGAGATTCGAAAAATCATAAAATTATATTTTATTATTCTTTGGTGATGACAATTGTTGCCTTAAATCCAGTCCCAAGATTCCATTGGCTAGCCGAAATAAGCGTTCCTTTGTCATCATATACCTGAAATTCAGCCGTATTTGGACCCAATGCACCTTGATTAAGCGCTTCGAAATCTAACTTATTAAAACCATCGACCAATGTAATTTCAAAACCCTGAAATTGGCTGTCCAGCATTATTCCTGTTGCAATTGTTTTATCGTTTAGTAAAACCCTTATTTCGTCACCATCTACTTCTCCATAGTCACGATAACTCACTTTAGCAGTCAGTGATTTGGTTTTGAAATTTCCTAAGTCCTGATTTCTCCGAAAAACTATTTGGTTTTCATTGTCTGCTTTTTTATTCAATCTGTCTTTTACCCAATCACCAGGATTGACAAATTTATTGGTTGGCGTCATTGAAAAATGATTCTCGGCATTGCCAATTTGAAACGAATTATCAGCTTTAGGTTTAGTGTTTAAAATATTGGTGTCTTTAAAAACATTTGGAGTGACAATTTTAGGCAAATCTGTTGGTGGTGGCAAGGTTTCTTTTTTAGGCTTCGGCTTGATATTCACTGGTGGAATTGCCTTAAATTTGATATTGGATTCTATCTGTCCAAAGCTATTTGAAACAAAACCAATTATTAAAATGAAGAAAAGAATCTGTTTCATACTTGTTGAATACTGATCAATCAATATTTAAAAAAATTCAAAAATAATAGAAATCTATACTGAAAAGTCACAAAAATAACATAAAATAATTTTCTCACTTCAGTATTAAAACTAAGAAATTAACTTTTGAAAAAGATTCGATTTTATTCTTTCGTAAGTATAATGGTAGCTTTATAACCAGTGCCAACATTCCATTGGCTTGCGGTTATAGCGACTCCTTTATCATCATAAACCTGAAATTCTGCTGTGTTTGGCGAGGCAGAACCTTCGTTCAAGGCTTCGAAATCGATCTTGTTGACACCATCAACTAATGGTATTTTGAATCCTTTAAATCCACCATCCAAAACCACTTCAGGCTCAATTATTTTATCGTTCAAATAGACTCTGATCTTGTCGCCATCCACATAAGCCGCATCCCGATAACGAACCGTAGAGGTAAATGATGTAGTTTTGAAATTCCCTAAAAATTGATTTCTTCGGTAAAAAACACCCGTAGTATTAGACTCTTTTTTATAAAGAAAAGTATTCAAAAATATATCCTCAGGATTTGCAACTTCTTTTACAGGCGCTTTTACAATTTCTGGTGGCGTTACCTTGGGAGAAATTACCTGTGGAGGAATAACTTTCTTAATTTTCGAATTCTTGGCTGGAATTGCCTTAAATTTAGGTTTGAACTCCTCTTGCGCATATCCTGTTAAAGACATCCCCGCAATAATAATTAAAAATAATATTTTTTTCATAATGGTTATAAATTAGTATTCAATGCGTAAAATTTAACGTCTCAAAAGTCTAAAATCATCAAATTGATTGGATTAACTCTTCTTCTATAACATTCAAATAGCGAATTTATTTCAAACCTGTAAATTATGTAACTCAAAGAATTGTTTGCTATGTGAACTTCTAAATTAAAATCAAGGTTTTTTATTTCTCCTTTTTTTTATAAATTGCAAAAAATATACCAGAAATTAGAATGGAATACAAAACATTAAAAATCAACACAGCAAAAAAATGAAAAGAGAAAACATATTGACCGGATCACCTTGGGAAGACAAAATGGGGTATTGTCGTGCTGTTCGAATTGGGAAAACCATCGAAGTATCAGGAACGGTTGCCATTGTAGACGGTGAAAAAGTGAAAGCCACTGATGCTTATGCACAAACCCTAAACATTCTCGAAAGAATAGAAATAGTCCTCGAAGACCTTAACGTAGGGATGAAGGATGTCATTCGCACTCGAATTTTCACCACAGACATCACCACTTTTGAAGACGTTGCTCGAGCACATGCCACTTTTTTTAAAGATATTAAACCGGCCACTGGATTTTATGAAGTAAGCAAATTAGTAGCACCAGAATATTTGGTAGAAATAGAATTTACAGCGATTGCAACTGAGTAATTTTTAAGATAAGGTTCTTAATTTGGCACACTGAGCTTGTCGAAGTGCTAGTTCTTATAAACCGTCCTCGACAGGCTCAGACTGACAATTAAGAGTATGTAAAATAATTAAATGCCCAAATGACCCTACAAAACACCTTTTTTTTCACCCTCAAATGGATTCTCATTTGTGTTTTGATAGGCATTTTTTCGGGTTCTGCTTCGGCCTTTTTTTTAGTATCTTTAGAATGGGCGACACAATTTAGGGAACACCACAGTTGGATTATTTGGCTGTTGCCAATGGGTGGACTTTGTATTGGATTGCTGTACCATTTTTACGGAAATGAAGTTGTGAAAGGTAATAATTTATTGCTCGAAGAATACAAAAATCCACAGAAAACAATTCCGTTAAAAATGGCTCCTTTAGTTTTTATTGGAACATTAATTACGCATCTTTTTGGCGGTTCTGCTGGTCGCGAGGGAACGGCAGTACAAATGAGTGGTGCCATCGCCGACCAATTCCATGAACTTTTTAACCTCGACAATTCCGACCGAAGGACCCTGATCATTCTGGGAATAAGTGCCGGATTTGCCTCGGTTTTCGGTACTCCTTTGGCTGGAGCAATTTTTGCATTAGAGGTTTTGTATGTGAATAAAGTCAGCATTAAAAGTTGTATTCTTTCTTTCATTGTGGCTTATGTTGCTTATTTCACAGTTGAGTTTTTGCAAGTAAAACATACGCATTATCATATTCCTATGGTACCCGAAATGACTTTACAAATGATACCTTGGATCCTTATTGTTAGCATTTTGTTTGGTTTAACGGCAATGTTATTCTCCCGAACCACACATTTTTGGGGCAGATTATTTTCAAAAACCATACATCACCCTCCACTTCGTCCTGTTGTGGGCGGAATTATTTTGGCCATTACCATTTACTTTCTTGGAACTACAAAATACATTGGTTTGGGAATTCCGACCATCGTCGATTCATTCTCCACGCCAAACGAATGGTTTGATTTTCTACTCAAAATATTATTTACCGGATTTACACTTGGCGCAGGATTCAAAGGAGGCGAAGTGACTCCACTTTTCTTCGTTGGTGCCACACTGGGAAGTGCATTATCGCTTGTTGTTCCCTTGCCTACTGCGCTCTTGGCGGGAATGGGTTTCGTAGCAGTTTTCTCGGGTGCGACACACACTCCTGTTGCTTGTACCATTATGGGAATGGAACTTTTTGGGATAGAAAGCGGGGTTTTTATTGGAATCGCGTGCGTGATTGCTTATTTCTCTTCGGGTTCCATTGGAATTTATCATTCTCAGATTGTAAAAGGAGTAAAATATCAGTTATTTCAACAGTTCAAAAGAAAAGATCTTGAGGATTTTTAGTGTTGTAAAAGTTTGTTAAATCTTTAAATGTTTTTAAGATTACATTAAAAAAATGTAAATTCGCAACCTATGAAAGAACAAGACATTCAAGGGATACAATTGCTGTTATCCACTCCAAAAAAAATTGCCATTATACCTCATCGAAGTCCCGATGGCGATGCGATGGGTTCCACCCTTGGATTGTATCACTTTTTAATAAAAAACAATCATCATCCAATTGTTGTTTCTCCCAATGAATTTCCGGAATTTTTGGCTTGGATGCCAGGTTCGGAAACCGTTAAAATATTCGAAAAAGACCAGAAAAATTGCACTAAAATCCTAGAAGAAGCAGAACTTATTTTTACCCTTGATTTTAATGCTTTGCATCGTGTGGGTGAAATGGAAAAAGTACTCAACACCCTCAAAGTGCCGTTTATAATGATTGATCACCATCAATCGCCCGATGATTATGCAACCTATAAATATTCGGATACGGCTTATGGTTCTACCTGCGAAATGGTGTATAATTTTATTTCCTTTCTTGGCAAAAAATCAGACATTGACAAAACCATTGGAACCTGTATTTATACCGGAATTTTGACCGATTCAGGTTCGTTTCGTTTTCCAAAAACTACGGGAACAACCCACAGAATTATTGCCGATTTGATAGATCTGGGTGTTGAAAATACGGAAATTCCAACACTGCTTTACGACAACAGTTCGTATGGACGTTTACAATTGCTAGGAAGAGCACTTCAGAATATGAAGATTTTGGCCGATCATAAAACAGCTTATACGACGCTTACTCAAGAAGAATTAGATCATTTTGATCACATAAAAGGCGATACTGAAGGCATTGTAAATTATGGATTGACGATAAAAGGAATTTTATTTACCGCCATTTTTATAGAAAATGCCGATGAAAAAATTATCAAGATTTCGTTTCGTTCGCAAGGTGATTTTGATGTGAATTTATTTGCACGAGAACATTTTAATGGTGGAGGACATCGCAATGCAGCCGGAGGAAAATCGGAAGTATCTATGGAAGAAACTGTAACTAAATTTGAAGATTTGGTCAACAATTTAAAAATATAAAGCACAATGAAATATAGTAAACTTATTCTATTTTTATTCTTGGTAACTATTTTAGTATCCAGTTGCAAACATCATCAAGAAGCCAGAAAGCCTATATCACAAGCTTCGGGAACCTTTATGAAGAAATCGGCTGAGCGAAACAAAAAGCTAAATGCCAGCGAAGAAGATCAAATTGGTATCATCATCAAAAGCAATCCAAAAGTGAAATATATGGCCTCGACTAAAGGATATTGGTACACTTATATTATTCAAAACTCAATAGATACGCTCACTCCAAAAAAAGGAGATGTTGCTTTTTTCGATTATAATATTAAAGATTTGAAAGGAAATATCATCTATTCTGAAGTCGAATTAAGACCTCAAACGTATGCAGTCGACAAGCAAAATATAATGTCCGGATTGAGAGAAGGCATTAAATTAATGCACAAAAACGAGAAAGTGACTTTTCTATTTCCATCGCATATTGCTTATGGATATCACGGCGACGACAAAAAAATTGGCACAAATCAGCCCTTGCTTTGTACCGTAACGCTGCATAATTTTATTTCAGAAGAAGCTTTCAAAAAAGAAATTCAACTTAGGCAAGCAAAGGCTTTAAAACAAGAACCTATTAGCGAAAAAGAGCAAACTAAACCCGTAAATAAAATTGAAGACACTTTAACAAATTAAATTTAACAATGAAAAAAAGTATTCTACTCGCATTAGTGGTAATCGCCTCATTCTATTCCTGTAAAGAGGAAAGAACTAATCTTCCTGATGGTTTGTATGCCCAAATCGAAACTAACAAAGGAACTATTATTGTCCAATTGGATTATGAAAAAGCTCCGATTACGGTGGCCAACTTTGTGACTTTGGCCGAAGGAAAAAACGAATTCATAACTAATGAAAACCTTAAAAACAAACCTTTTTATGATGGTTTGAAATTCCACAGAGTCATCAAGGATTTTATGATTCAAACAGGTGATCCATTGGGAACAGGTTCAGGAGATACGGGTTACAAATTCAAAGATGAAATTACCGATATGAAATTTGACAAAGGTGGGGTTTTGGCTATGGCCAATAATGGACCTACAACGAATAGCAGTCAGTTTTTTATTACACACGTCGAAACGCCTTGGCTGGAAGGGAAACACACTATTTTTGGTCATGTTGTCGAAAAGGGAATGGATGTGGTCAACAAAATTGAGCAAGGAGATTTTATGACTAAAGTTACCATTATTCGAAATGGTGAAGCGGCAAAAAAGTTTGATGCGGCAAAAACATTTCGTGAATATTATGCCATTGAAGCGGAAAATCAGAAAAACAAGGCCGCTGCTGATGCTGCTGCAAATGCAAAATACCAAGTCTTTTTTGACCAAAAAGTGGCCTACTTCGCCACGTTGAAAAACAAAGCTATAACAACGCCAACAGGATTACAATACGTGATCACCAAAAAAGCCGGTGGCAAAAAACCTGCAGCTGGAGCGAATGTTTTTATTCATTACGCTGGATTTCTTGAAAACGGAAACCTCTTCGATTCTAGTATTGAAGACGTTAACAAAACTTTTGGAAAATTTGATCCAAACCGAGCTGCTCAAAACGGATATCAGCCCATCCCTTTTGAATATGGCAAAAAAGACGGTTTGATTCCCGGATTTATCGAAGGAATCGAGCAATTATCTTTTGGGGACAAAGCCGTAATCTTTATCCCTTCAAAGTTGGGGTACGGTGAAGCTGGTGCTGGTGGCGTGATTCCGCCAAATGCGAATATCATTTTCGAAATCGAATTATTAGAAAAAATGCCAAATTAGGTACGAAAAACGAGGTACGAGGTACGAGACCTAAAATACAATTATAATAACTATTTTAGAATAACAAAACACCAACATTAAATCAATAAAAATGAAATCAAAAATCCTAGTATTATTGTTTTTGGGAATCTGGAACATTCAGGCTCAAACTGCCAAGAAACCAGTTACAACCAGCAAGAAAACAACCACTACAACTAAAACTGCAACTAAAACCGCAACTAAAATAACACCAAAAACAGCAGTACCTGTCGAGGGTATTTTCGCTACAATTGCTACTAGTAAAGGAAACATTGTAGTGCAACTAGAATATAAAAAAACACCAGTCACGGTAGCCAATTTTATTGCACTTGCCGAAGGAAAAAATACCTATGTTACCGATGAAAAACTCAAAGGAAAACCTTTTTATGATGGTTTGAAATTTCACCGAGTAATCCATGATTTTATGATTCAAGGTGGCGATCCATCAGGAAATGGTTCTGGCGGTCCAGGATATGCTTTCAAAGATGAATTCACCGATTTAAAATTCGAAAAAGGCGGCGTTTTGGCAATGGCCAATTCTGGACCAACAACGAACGGAAGCCAGTTTTTCATCACCCACAAAGACACGCCTTGGTTAAATGGAAAACACACCATCTTTGGTCACGTAACTCAAGGAATGAACATTGTAAATTTGATTGCGCAAGAGGATAAAATAGTAAAAGTAACCATTACTAGAAAAGGAACTGCTGCAAAAGCCTTTGATGCGCCAAAAGTATTCTCGGATTATTATGCCAACAAAGCCGAAGACGCTAAAAAACAAGCTGTAATTGATGCTGAAAACCAAAAGAAACAAGCCGCAGTTCAAGAGGAAGCTAAAAAAGTGTACCAAGAAAAATATGGTACCGTAATCGCGTCAAAGAAAGCATATTTTGCTACTGCCAAAGCCACTTCCACCACTACTCCGTCAGGATTAGCCTATAAAATTACTCAAAAAGGAACTGGAATAAAACCAGCAGATGGAACCACTTTCTATTTTAATTATTCGGGTTATTTTGAAGATGGAACTTTGTTTGACAGCAGTTATTCCGATGTTAGTAAAGCCTACGGGAAATACGATGCCAACAGAGACGCACAAAAAGGATACCAAGCATTCCCATTTGAAGCTGGAAAAAAAGACGGTATGATTCCTGGATTTTTGGAAGGATTAAGTCTAATTTCTTATGGAGAAAAAGCCATTATTTTTATTCCATCAAATCTGGCGTATGGCGAGCAAGGCGCTGGAGGTGTAATTCCGCCAAATGCTACACTTATTTTTGAAATCGAAATGCTGGAGAATCAAGTGGAACCTAAAAAATAAAACTTAAAAATCATAAAGAAACCCGACACGTTTTAGAAACTTGCCGGGTTTTTATTTATGAAACTTTATTCGCAATCAAGTTTGTTAACACCAGAAACTAATTACTGAAAACTGAACACTACTTTTTAAATTTCCAATCGAATTCGTCTTTGGCATTGATGATGGCGCCAATTTCAAATTTTACTACTTCATCAAATTCAGTTTGAAGGATAATCCAATTGTCCTCGTTGAAATAGTTTTCGAAAGTATCAAAATCCTCTTGCGTGAACTTGGTGATTCCTTTAGTTGCCAATTCTTTTTTGACCTCACTTATTGGTTTGCCAATGATTTTGTTTCCAAATAATTCTAAATCTGGACTCGAAGCTACAATATAACCTAGTTTGAAATCTTCTTCCTGATAAAACGTCAAACGCATTTTGAGCGCATTGTAAGCAAAAATTACGTTGTCGTCCTCGTCCTTGTAATTGCGGTTAGGTTTTCCATAAAGTGCCGTTACATCGTTTTGTTTCATTCCGAAAAGGAGCTTGTCGATTCCGTTTTTTGGATTTATTTTCATGTCGTATATTTTAGGGCAAAGTTCGCAAAGTTTTTTGGCAAAATTGCAGTAAAACTGTCGAAACTTAAACGAACTTAGTAGAAAACTGTAGCGCTGATTTTTATATCAAACTGGATTACAATCCAAGAGCCTCTTTTATCAATTGAAGGTTTACCTCACTGAAATTGATTTTTAAAGCTTCCTGATGCCCCTTTTCGGACATTTTATTCCACGTTTTTAGGATGATGTTTTTCATTTTTTCTCTATCGTGTTTTTGTACGAAAGAATCAAAATAATACTCTAAAAATACGAGACAAATGACATCTTCTAACAGCTGCGTTTCTTCGTCTTTTTTGAGTAATTTTTTTTCGATAAGAAATGAAACTCTGGATATAAATTCCTCCTGATAACCCGCTTTTTCTACTATTCTAGCAATTGTTTCAGCGTGAAATTTTTTCAAATCTTCGCGCCATTTTAAATAACCTACACGATCCATTGGGTAGGATTCTCGTGACATTTTCCATCGGCAAATGTGTTGCGCTTTGGTCGCAATTTGAACTTCTTCTGAAGCGTTTGGGCAGAAATTCATTAACCTTTCGTACATTCGATTCGAATATAAAAGCTCTTTGGGATAGGTTTTAGATTGGTATATTTCGCTGTTTGGATCTATTGCATTTGCGGCATCAATCCATTGGCTGGCGTTTTGAAATGGTGTCATTATAATTCAAATTGGTTTAATTCAAAGATACACAATTAATCCAAAAAGCCCACGAATACTTCGCCATCGACGACTTTTACAGGACTTCATCATTCAAGTTATTAAAGACACATCAAATCTGGTTTTGAAGGTTATAAATTATTCATCAGTTTGATATAATAAAATTTTTAAACAAAAAAGCCCAAAAACCTAACGATTATTGGGCATTTTTTTTATTTTAATCAGTCCATTTAAAATGAACTATCTGATTTTTAACCCATTAAAAATTATTTTTAAGAAATTACAAATCCGTAATTGGACTGTATTTAGGTACCAATATTTTCATTACTGCCCAAGCAATTAGATACGAAACAGCACATAGAACAAACATTATGGTATAACCCGTTTGAATATGTCCCAAACCATCGTAATAGTCAAATAAATAGCCTCCCATTTTAGAAACTAACACTCCTCCTATTCCACCAGCCATTCCTCCTATTCCTATTATGGAACCAATCGCTTTTTTAGGAAACATATCTGATACCGTTGTAAAAATATTAGCGGACCAAGCTTGGTGTGCCGATGCTCCCACTCCAATTAATAAAACCGGAATCCAAAAACTAATGTAACCAAGGGGTTGTGCCAATAAAACTACTAACGGAAACAAGGCGATGACCAACATTGCTTTCATTCTTCCATCATAAGGATTGTATCCTTTGTTTATAAAATACATTGGAAACCAACCTCCACCTATACTTCCCACCATTGTCATGCTATACAAAACCGCTAATGGAAATACAATATCGGTTCCTTTCATATTAAATTGTGCTTCAAGGTATTTAGGCAACCAAAACAAAAAGAACCACCAAATTCCATCGGTCATAAATTTTCCAAATACAAAAGCCCAAGTTTGTTTGTAACTTAAAAGTTTAGTCCAAGCAATTTTTTCTTCCTTTTCCTTCGGACTTTCAACTACTATTTCACTGTCGTGATGGATATAATCGAATTCGGCTTGTGATAATCTCTTTTGTTTTTCGGGCGTTTCATAAAAAATAAACCAGAAAAAGATCCAAATAAAACCTATTGCTCCAACAAGAATAAAGGCGGTTTCCCATCCCCAATTTACGGCAATCCAAGGCACAGTCAAAGGAGCTAAAATTGCCCCAACATTTGACCCTGAATTGAAAATACCTGTTGCTAATGATCTTTGTTTCTTTGGAAAATATTCAGCGGTCGCTTTGATTGCTGCGGGGAAATTTCCCGACTCTCCAAACCCTAAAACAGCTCTAGATAACATAAAACCTGCGATTGAAACTGGAACTGCCCCAATGCCTACCCAAGCAAGAACATTAGAAAAAACGGTTCCAACTTGTAAGGAATACGCATGCATTATGGCTCCAAGAGACCAAATTGTTATGGCAAGAATATACCCCCACTTCGTTCCTAATTTATCTATAATTCTCCCCGCAAAAAGCATCGATATGGCATAAATAAACTGAAATACCGCAGTTATATTAGCATAATCACTATTGGTCCAGCCGAATTCTTCGGATAAACTTGGTGCCAAAAGACTCAATACCTGTCGGTCAAGATAATTTACAGTGGTGGCAAAAAAGAGTAGACCGCAAATGGTCCAGCGATAATTTCCTATTGCTTTTTTTGTTTCAATCATTGGTTATTTTTTTGTTGATTAGAAAATTTGAAATACAGTTGTGCGGTTTAAGATTCAATATTAAAATAATTCTTAGCATTCTTATAGCAAATCCCTTCCACCATAGTTCCTATTAGGTTCATATCATTAGGTAATTCACCTTTTTCGATTTCATCACCTAAAACATTGCACAATATCCGCCTAAAATATTCGTGTCTTGGAAAGGAAAGAAAACTTCTTGAATCGGTTACCATTCCCACAAATTTGCTCAATAAACCAAAATTTGAAAGTACATTCAATTGTTTCTCCATACCGTCTTTTTGGTCTAAAAACCACCAAGCTGCTCCATATTGCATTTTTCCAGCAACAACTCCATCATTAAAATTGGCCGCCATAGAAGCAAACATTTCGCTATCTCTAGGGTTTAAATTATAGACTATTGTATTGGCTAATCCATCACATTCACTCAATTTACCGAAAAATTTGCTCATACTATCAGCCATATTTAAATCGCCAATAGAATCATAACCTTGATCAGCACCGATACTGTTTAGCATCTTGACATTGTTGTTTCGGATGGCGCCAACGTGAAATTGCTGTGTCCAAGATCTCGATTCGTTCATCAAAGCTAACTCATACAAAAGGGCAGATTTGTATTTACTAATCTCAAAATTAGAAACTTTCTCTCCTTTCAAGCCTCTTTTGAAAATTACGTTAACTTCTGTAGATGTGTAATCCTTCCCATAAAAAGTAGAATGACCGTGATCCGAAATTCGGCAACCCACTTCATGAAAGTAAGTGTGGCGCTCTTTTAAAGCTTTGACAAGTAACTCAAAATTAATAATTGAATACCCTACAACTTTTTCCAGTTTTTGAATCCAATCAATAAAAGCTTGTCCTTTTTCTATCTCAGTTGCTTTATCAGGTCGAAAAGTAGGTAAAACTTTAATTTCAAAATTTTCTTTTTGCAATTGTTTATGGTAATGCAAATCATCAGTTGGATCATCGGTTGTCCCAACCATTTTGACATTCATTTTTTTGAGAATATTTCGAACACTATATTCTGGCTTTTTTAATAATTCAGAACATTGATTATAAATCGATTCGGCAGATTCTGAATTCAATAAAGTGGTTATCCCAAAATAATTCTTAAGCTCGAGGTGTGTCCAATGATACAAAGGGTTTCTTAATGTAGTTGGTACAGTTTCTGCCCATTTCGAAAATTTTTCATAATCGCTAGCGTCACCTGTGATGAATTTTTCATTCACACCATTGGCTCTCATTGCCCTGTATTTATAATGGTCACCTTCTATCCAAATTTGGTATAAATTCTCAAATTGGCGATCCTCAGCTATGTCTTTTGGAGACAAATGACAGTGGTAATCAAAAATAGGTTGCTTTTTTGCAAAATCATGATACAGCGTTCTTGCGGCTTCACTATGAAGCAAAAAATCATCCGAAATAAATATTTTTTCTGACATCTTTTTAAAATAAGCTTTTTTCTATTCCCATTTCCAAACCTCTCAATTCAGCCAAACCTCTTAAACGACCAATTCCTGAATATCCTGGATTGGTTTTTTTGTTTAAATCATCTAACATTTGATGTCCATGGTCAGGACGCATCGGGATGATTCTTTGAGTTTCTTTTTGCTTTTTCAAAATAGATTTAACCACTTCATACATATCTACATCGCCTTCGAGATGATTGGCTTCATAGAAATTTCCTTCTGCATCGCGTTGCGTACTTCTTAAATGAATAAAATTCATTTTATCGCCGTGACGATCCACTATTCCTGACAAATCATTTTCGGCAATTACTCCATAAGAACCTGTACACATACAAAATCCATTAGAAGGTGAATCAATTGCATTTAATAATTGGATCAAATCAGCTTCGGTGCTTACCACTCTAGGCAAACCTAAAATTGGATAAGGAGGATCATCTGGGTGAATCGCCATCAAAACCCCTGCACTTTCTGCTACAGGAATAATTTCGCGTAAGAAATAGTATAAATTTTCTTTTAGTTTAGCTGCATCAATGCCATCATAGCCTTGAAGTACTTTTAGAAAATCTTCCACAGTATAGGATTCCTCTGCACCTGGCAAACCTGCAATAATGTTTTGTTGCAATTTTAATTTATCGGCATCGGACAATTTTTCAAAAGTAGTCTTCGCTTTCGCTTTTTGAGCCTCTGAATACGTATTTTCAGCTCCCGGTCTTTTTAGAATAAATAATTCAAAAGCAGCAAATTCATTCACATCAAAACGCAAAGCTTTGGAACCATCAGGCATTTCATAAGACAAATCTGTTCTAGACCAATCTAAAACGGGCATAAAATTGTAACAAACGATATTAATTCCACAAGTTGCCAAGTTTTTGATGCTTTGCTTGTAGTTTTCGATATATTTCAAATAATCGCCAGTTTGCTTTTTGATATCCTCATGCACTGGAATACTTTCGACAACAGATAACGTCAATCCTGCAGCTTCCACCTCATTTTTTCGTTTCATTATCTCATCCACTTCCCACACCTGACCATTTTTAATATGATGTAGCGCAGTCACTATTCCGGTTGCTCCAGCTTGTTTGGCGTCAGATAATTTTACAGGGTCATTTGGCCCGTACCATCTCCATGTTTGTTCCATTTTATTTAATATTTTAAATACTTTTTTTAAACTCCGCTAAATGCACTAAAACCACCATCGATAGGAATAACTACTCCAGTCACAAAAGAGGATGCATCATCACATAAATAAAGCGTGGTGCTGATTAAATCTTCGGGTTCTCCAAATCTTCCCATAGGTGTTTGACCGATGATGGTATTCCCTCTTACTGTCAATTCACCATTTTCAGTTGTCAATAAAGCTCGATTTTGATCTGTCAAGAAAAATCCAGGAGCCAAGGCGTTCACACGAATTCCTACTTTTGAAAAATGTACTGCCAACCATTGTGTAAAATTAGACACCGCCGCTTTTGCACCACTGTATGCTGGTATTTTTGTCAAAGGTGTAAAGGCATTCATCGAAGAAATATTCAAAATGCTACAGCCTTTTTTGCCTATCATGTCTTTTGAAAAAACTTGTGTTGGCAACAAAGTTCCGATAAAGTTTAAATTGAAAACGAACTTAATCCCTTCGGCATCTAAATCAAAAAAAGTTTTGAAACCTTCGGTTGTATTTTGCAAGTCCTCTTCCAACAAAAATGGATTTGAAGTGGTTCCCAATGGATGGTTTCCTCCTGCTCCGTTCACCAAAATATCGCAGCTTCCCAATTTTTCATTCACTTCTTTTTTGGCTGCTTCCAATGATTCTTTTTCCAACACATTTGCTGCAACGCCAATGGCTTTACCTCCGGCTGCATTAATCTCGTTGGCAATTTTATCTGCAGCTTCTTTTTTTAAATCCAAAAGTGCTATTTGGTATCCTTGTTTAGCCAATGCTTTTGCCAATGTGCCACACAAAACTCCACCTGCCCCTGTTATAACTACTGTTTTCATATTATTTTTTTATTGAATCTAATATACTTAAAACTGCTTTAGTTTCAGCTTCAATTTTAGCATAATCTTTGTCCGCCATCAATTGTTTGCTGATGAGTTTGCTTCCCATTCCTACTGCAGAAACTCCGGCTTTGAACCACCCTTCGATGTTTCCTCTGGTTGTGTCCACGCCACCTGTTGGCATAAATCTTAAATTTGGAAAAATATCTTTAATTCCGCTCAAGAAATCGGGTCCTAGCATATTGCCAGGGAACAATTTAATAAATTTTACTCCTGCATTTTCTGCCGCAATAATTTCAGTTGGAGTCATACAACCTGGGCTGTACAAAATATCTTTTGGAATTAAAAAAGCCGCTACTTCAGGAACAAAACCTGGGCTAATGAAAAAATCAGCACCTACTTTTAAATATTCTTCTGCTTGCTGCAGATTTTTGATAGTTCCAATACCTAATAATAAATCGGGCATTTCAGCATTACGAACTTCCACCATTTTGGTAAAGTTGCTCAAAGCTGTTTCTCCACGACTGGTGTATTCTACTGCCTTAATTCCTGCTTTGTAAATCGCTCTTAAAACTTCTATTGTTACGGTTTCATCTGCATTAAAATACAAGGGAAGCATCCCTTGTTTTACGATTGCATCAGTTACTTTTTGAATATTACTCATTTCTTTATATTTTAACTTTAAATACTAATTTTTTGATTTCACCTTCACCAATCATCGGAGCGTGAACATCTTCAGGATAGAATATTACAAACTGATTATTTGTCAATTGAAAATCCATATCGGGAGTATCATTAAAAAAACGTACATCTTTTTCTGGATTGTAATCTCCATTAGGGTTAACGCATTTTTCTCTTGGTTTCCAAGCAATGGTTTCGAGTCCTTTTACACAAACTTGGATGTCGATATTTTTATCGTGACATTCAAATTTAGCTAAACTAGTTTCTCTGGTTTTTCCGTTTGCAGTATTAACAATCACTTTTAAACCTTCGGTGATTTCAATTACACCATCAGGAAGGTTAGCAATATCATTTTGATTGATATAATCAAATGCTTTGGCAAACAAAGGATGTAAGCTTGTATATTTTGGCGCGTTGGCTAATGTATCTATGATCATAATTTACTTATTTATCGTGCAACTCTACCAGAAGCATCGCCTCCCATCAATTTAGAAACTTCTTCTACAGTAACTAAATTTGCATCCCCTTTGATCGTGTGTTTCAAGCAAGAAGCTGCAACAGCAAAGTCTAAAGCGTTTTGATCGTCATTTGGATAAGTCAATAATCCGTAAATTAAACCTCCCATAAAGGAATCACCACCACCTACTCTATCCACAATATCAGTAATTTGATATTGGCGCGTTTGTAGCATTTCTTTTCCATCATATAAAACTCCTGCCCAAGTGTTGTGAGAAGCCGAAATAGAACCTCTTAAAGTTGTAATTACTTTTTTAGCTTTAGGGAATTTTTCCATCATTTGTTGGCAAACTGACAAGAAAGCTTCTGCTTTTACATCGTGTCCGTGAGTTTGAACTGCTGCTCCTGCTGGTTTGATACCAAAGTGCATTTCAGCATCTTCTTCGTTTCCTAAAATCACATCACAATACGATGTTAATTCAGTCATAATAGCCTCGCGATCTCCTCCGTATTTCCAAAGTTTAGCACGGTAATTTAAATCGGTTGAAATAGTTACACCTAATTTGCTAGCTACTTTTACAGCTTCTAAACAAGCATCGGCAGAACTTTGAGAAATAGCTGGAGTAATACCTGTCCAGTGAAACCACTCAACACCTTCAAAAACTTTTTCCCAATTGATCATTCCTGGTTGAATGTCTGACATAGAAGAATGTGATCTATCATAAACCACTTTACTTCCTCTGGATACAGCGCCAGTTTCAAGAAAATAAATTCCCAAACGCTCTCCGCCCCAAACGATATTATCTACGCCAACGCCCCTTTTGCGCATTTCCATCATAGCACATTCTCCAATATCATTTTTTGGTAAACGGGTTACAAAATCAACTGGAATGCCATAATTGGCTAATGAAACTGCTACATTCGATTCTCCTCCTCCATATACAACATCAAAATTGTCTGCTTGTGAAAATCTTAAAAATCCTTGTGGAGCTAATCTTAGCATTATCTCACCAAAGGTTACTACTCTTTTTCCCATTTTTTTTATTTTTTATAATTTAATAGTTTTTGTGTTCGCACACGGTTTTTTTATCTTGAGACTCTTCCTCCGCCCATTCCACTCATCAAGGCCTTTATTTCGTTTACAGTGGCTAGATTAATATCTCCTGAAATAGAATGTTTCAAGCAAGTTGCTGCCACAGCAAATTCAAGAGCCATTTGATGATCGTCTGGCCAAGTAATCAATCCGTAAATGATTCCAGCCATAAAAGCATCTCCAGCACCAATTCTATCTATAATATGAGAGACATTGTATTCTCGTGAATGTAATAATTCTTTTCCATTCCAAATGGAAGCACTCAAGCCATTTGAGGAAGCATTGGCACGCATTCTATGGGTGGAAGCGATATTTTTAAGCTTTGGAAAAGCTTTCATCCAATTGGTATATATTTCTTCTACAGTGTCATTCTCATTAATTTGAACGCCCAAAACTTTTTCAGATTCGTCAATACCGCCTAATAATAAATCGCAATGTTTTACTAACGCTGGCATTATTTCATTGGCATTTTTTCCGTATTTCCACAAAGTTGGTCTATAATTTAAATCGGCGGAAATGGTCAATCCCATTCTTGAAGCCACTCCTAAAGCTTCTTCGCATAATTCTGCTAAGTCCAATGAAAGCGATGGTGTAATTCCAGACCAATGGAACCAATCGGCATCTTTGAAAACAGATTCCCAGTCAATCATCCCTTTTTTCAAAGTCGAAAACGAAGAATCTTCTCGGTCATAAACCACTTTTCCGGGTCGCTCTGAAGCCCCTTGTTCAAAATAATAAATTCCGAGTCGTTTGCCCTGAATTAAAGCAAAAGGTTCTACTCCAAAAGAGCGCAACATACTCAAAGAAGACTCTCCCAATTCATTTGGTGGAACAGCTGTTATGAATTTAACAGGAAATCCAAATTTTGCTAATGAAGCCGCAACATTGGCTTCGGCACAGCCAAAGTATAAATCAAACGACGTTGCCTGAGTTAGTCTTAAATGACTCGGAGGCGAAAGTCGGAGTAATAGTTCTCCAAAAGTTACTATTCGTTTTGACATATTTTTATATTTTCGTGTACGCACACGAGCAATGCAAATATATAAAAAATCATGAGTAATACAAGAACTTTTAAAAAAATAGTGTTTGATATTAAAAAAATATAAATTTACACCCTACTTATAAAAAAAATAGCCATCATAACAATTAAAAAAATAGCGCAAATTGCCAATGTATCAGTCGGTACTGTTGATAGAATTATTCACAATCGCGGTCAAGTAACCGAAGAGAATATCGAGAAAGTGAATGCCATAATAAAAGAATATGGCTACAAAAAAAATATTTTTGCCAGCAATTTAGCCTTTAATAAAAAATTTAAATTTGCTGTATTTCTTCCCCAAAATGAAGGGCTCGAATATTGGCAAGCCCCAATAGTCGGAATATCAAAAGCAGCGGAAGAATTAGCCAACTTCGGCGTTACCATTGATTACTTTTTTTTTGATTATAATACCACCTCATTCAATAAAATGGCCAGTAAAGTACTTAAATTGGACTATGAAGGATTGCTGTTTGCCCCAATATTTTATGAAGAATCTGTTTCTTTTTTAATCGAATATAAGAAAAAAAACATTCCCATTGTAATGATAGATTCCAATCTTTTGGAAGTTGAAGGAGTTGCCTACATTGGTCAAAATTCCTATCAAAGTGGCTATTTAGGCGGAAAACTAATAAGCTATGGCATTAAAAACGAATGTAATGTTTTGATATTAAAAATCACTCGAAATGAAGAAAGCACTACAAGAACGAATGTTTATTTACAAAGAATCAAAGGGTTTTATTCTTATTTTAAAGAAAAGACGCATCTTCCAAAATTTAATTTTACAGAAATTACAATAAAAGATGATGCTGAAAACCAATTAACATGCAAAATGTTTGCGGGAATTGAATGCGTCTTTGTGCCCAATTCAAGGGTTTATATTGCAGCGAAATTTATTAAAGAAAATAACTTAAGTGGCATTCGAATTGTGGGCTATGAATTATTAAAACAAAATTTAGAGTACTTAAAAGATGGCGTTATTGATTTTTTAATAT
>JAAFGY010000035.1 GCA_010365135.1 Flavobacterium sp. | reverse complement strand
AATCAATGGTCTTGTTAAAAAATGATAATAACATTTTGCCGTTAAAAGCCAACCAAAAAATTGCTTTCGTGGGGCCATTAGTTAGCGACGAATTTAATATTATTGGATCTTGGGCAGCACTGGGCGACCGTTCTGGTTTTGCAACCAGCGTCAAAGAAGGCGTTACTAATTACTTGAAAAATGTTTCCAATATAACATTCGACCAAGGAGTTGAAATCAAAAGTACGAAAAGAGATTTAATGCAAACGGCTTTGGATAATGCCAAAAATGCCGACGTTATTGTAGCCGTTATGGGCGAAAGAGAAAATATGACAGGAGAGGCAGCTTCTCAAACCAACATCGATTTACCAGGAATGCAAAAAGAATTCTTGACCGAATTAAAAAAATTAGGTAAACCCCTCGTTTTAGTATTATTAAACGGAAGACCATTGACACTCACTTGGGAGAACGAAAATATGGATGCCATTCTTGAAGCTTGGTGGCCAGGAACTCGTGGTGGCGATGCGATTGCTCAAACTCTTTTTGGAGCGAATAATCCAAACGGAAAGTTACCAATGTCATTTCCTAGAAATGTGGGGCAATTGCCGTTGTATTACAATCATAAAAACACAGGAAGACCGTATTTAGGGCCTACTGATCCAGAACAAAAATACAAATCTCAATATACTGATGTGGGCAATAGTCCTTTATATCCTTTCGGATTTGGTTTGAGTTACACCACTTTTGAATATTCTAATATGAAAATATCAAGTAATAAAATCAAGTTTGGTGAAAAACTAAAAATCAGTGTTGAGGTTAAAAACACAGGAAATTTTGAAGGTCAGGAAGTGGTTCAACTTTATATTCGGGATTTAGTAGGTTCTGTAACTAGACCGGTTAAGGAGCTAAAAGGTTTCGAAAAAATAAATTTGAAAAAGGGAGAAAGTAAAACAGTTTCCTTCGAAATTTCATCAGAGGATTTGAAATTTTATAATCTCGATATGAAAAACGTTGCCGAAGCAGGAAGTTTTGAAGTTTTCGTTGGTGAGAATTCAAGTTCTGAAAGAAAAGCAAATTTCGAATTGGTTAATTAAACCTTTAAAATCTATAAAGCGATTCCCATTTTAGTGTTTCAACAGGAAAATTCATAAATGTAAATATAAATGAAAATTTGAATTGAATTAACATAATTAAACACAGAAAATATAAACGGAGATTTATTTTCTGTGTTCCTATTGACTGAATCTCCAAAAAATAAATCATTAACTTAAAATTAATTATCATGAAAAAAGTTACCCTTTTAATGGCTCTAATGATTACTTCATTAGGCTTTTCGCAAACGTATTTGCCACTTACGTTTACGAATGCAGACCAGTTAATGACTGGTTTGAACGGATCTGTAGGTTCTTTAGTACCAGACCCATCGAATGGTGCTAATCAAGTATTGCAAATTGTGGGAGCAGGCGCTGAATATGACTTAGTCTTACTCGACCTTACCACCTCACTTAATCTTCAAGACAATGCCAATAATACGATTACCTTTAGAATGAATCCTATAGGTGCTACAGGAGTTCATACCCATGCATTAAAATTTGAAGTACCTGGTGCTGTTGAGCAAGTTTTCACAACTACAGGTTCGGGCTGGCAAAACATATCTGTTGATTTTCCAGCAGGTCTTGTTGCTTATGCTAGGATTATTATTTTTACAGATTTTGCTAATACGAGTAATGGAACCTATTTGGTAGATGATGTTATGGGAGCTACTAATAATCCATTGTCTGGAGGAGTTACATTGCCACTTACATTCTCTACAGTTGACCAATTATTTACACCTGGCGATGTTACACTTTCTTTAATTGCAGATCCTATTAATGCTGCAAACCAAGTTATGCAAGTAGAAGGTTCAATTGGCGCGTCATTTAACCAAGGTAATCTTAACCTTAATCCAGGTGTGAACCTTTCAGATGATGCAAATAATACTATTTCTTTAAGAATTAATCCTGTTGGAATTTCAGGAGTTCGTCAACATTTGTTGAAATTTGAAGACGGAGGAGCATCACCAAATGCAGAAGCTTGGTTTTATACAACAGATTCAGGCTGGCAAACTATTAACCTTGATTATGGTGCGGGTTTAGGAACTTATTCAAAGATTGTATTTTTCCCGGATGCTGGTAGTCCGGATAACGGTTTTACTAATTTAAATACTGGAACTTATTTAATTGATGATATTAAATTTGGAGCAGCTTTATCTACAGCTAAATTTGATAAAGCTTCCATAAAAATGTATCCTAATCCAATGAAAAACACATTAACAATTGAAGCAAATAGTAGTATTCAAAGAGTTTCTATTTACAATGTTTTAGGTCAAGAAGTGATGAAAGCTAGTCCAAAAAGCAATTCAGCTACTTTACAAACAAGTCAGCTTCAAAAAGGCGTTTATATGGTTACAACAGATATAGACGGTGTAATTAGTACCTCTAAAATGTTAAAAGATTAAATTAAATAACTTTTCATAATTAAAGGCACGTTTTCATAGAACGTGTCTTTTTTTTACAATGAGGTTATTTTTATAAAATTAGTCCCGACTCTAGCGAAAGCAAAGTGCCAAAGCAATTACAGTGATTCTCACTAATTTTGGGGATTAAATAAAAATTAATCCATCTCGTGCAATTTTTAACTGAAGAAATTAGTTGATATTAGTAAAGCATAGACATAAAAAATTATAAGTAACAGGTAAAATAATAAACCTAATAAAATGAAATATTTTAAAAAAAGTATCGCTATTGCTATCCTCTATTTTGCGCTGGTTTATTGGCAAACTGCCTACAGTCAAGTTATAGAGAATTATGAAGGAACTCCAATAAATATGACTGTTTTAAAGGGTGGTTCCACGGATCTAAGCACTTTAACGGTCATTAGTAATCCATTCAAAACAGGAATTAATACCAGTAATACTATTTGCTATTTATTGCGTGATAAAGATGGAATACCTGATGTAGGTTTTTCGGCAAACAAAACGGTTGATTTTACTATAAATAAATTCATTCATATTAAAGTATTTAAAACTAGAATTACTACTGTCAAATTTAAAGTAGAAGATGGATTGGGAGGAATTCTCGAAATGACCAGTACTAATCCGCAAACAAAAGTAAATCAATGGGAAGACCTCGTGTTTGATTTTAGTAGTGTAACTGGAAATTATACTAAAATTAGTTTTATGCCGGATTTTATTGATCCAGTGGGTTTAAGTGCCGATACTAATGTCTATTTTGATGATATTATTCTCAACAATAACCCTAATCCCAGTAACTTCATCGATGAACTTTTCCAGAATAGTTATCTCCTTTACAAAGGGATCAGAATGTCCAATGGTGTATATCTCGATGCATTGGCTCTGAATGGAGCGGGACCTAAACCAGCCGCCATTGCTGCAAATGGGATTGGGCTTATGTCTTTATGTATTGCCGATGCGATGTATATAAAAACGGGAGACGCAGTAAATTGGCAACCTACGGCAAATCAAGTGATTGCTACCACACAAAAATTTATCGATTTTAAGAATGATGGTAAAATAAATGGAGCAGGAATGTTTCCTCGTTATTTTAGATGGGACAACGGCAGTCAAGATGGAAGTTGGTCGTATGAATATAGTACGATAGACAATGCGATTTTTGCCATGGGACTTCACATGTGTAAAAACCATTTCGCTACCAATGCGACAATTGTATCAAATGTGACTATTTTGCTAAGTGCTATGGATTATACAAAAGCAATTTATCCAACCCAGATTGCCATGATTTTAGATCAATCAGGAAATAATGGAACGGCCTTTACGATTCCTTTTAACGAATACATGTTGGTGGCTTGGTTAGCCAAAAATACAAATGCTGCGAATCCTGGTTATGCTAAATCACAAACATTTTGGAACACCTATTTTGCTAATCCATCAACGGCTCCCATTTCACGACCCAATTATTTTGGCTATGTAACCCTTTCTGATGGCGGATATTTGTCTAGTTTTATTCCCCAGTTTTGTTATTATTTTGTCAATATTTTTAAAAATGACGCAAATTATATGTCCTACTTTACTAATTGGTTGAACGCCGATAAATTATATGCCATTAACGATGGAGCGCCGAATACTTATGAATGGGGACTTGGCGCAGGAGAGATTCCAGGCGGCGGTTATTCTGCGGATAAAATAAATGATAATCCCAACAAAATCGTATCGCCCCACATCATTGCAGGTTTTAGCCCAATATATTCCAACGCAAAATCAGACCTATTGAGTTTATATAATAATGGCAATGGCGCTTCCATTTATAGTCTTCCAACCAATACTGCGAAAAAAGTTTTATGGCGTTATAAACGAAATGATACCGCAGCAAGAGCATTTTACATTCAAGCAATAGATTATTCTACAATGTTATTTGGTTTGGCCTCATTGCCAGAAAATTTGGGTGTGAATTGGTTTTCAAATTATAACTGGCCATTGGATCTTCCTGCCTTATCAGCAGATGATTTTTCTAGCAAATCGGATAATATTACGGTATATCCAAACCCTTTCGATGACAAAATAATAATTTCTTTCAAAGAAAAAACCAGTGCAGAAATTCATATATTTGATGTGTCAGGAAAACAAATATTGAAGACCAAAATAAATAATCTCACCGAAACTATTAATTTACCGAAGCAATTGCAATCAGGTTTGTACATATTGGAATTGAAAACAAACTTTGAGACTTTTAGAATTAAAATTGTAAAAAAATAGTATCCAATATTCTGCAATTTGAAAATAACTAAATATAATGAAACACTTACTATTCCTTTTTATGGCTTTTGTATTAAATACCGCTTATTCGCAAAACATCCAATCTCCGTCCAAAAAAATAGCAGTAAATTTTAAATTAACCGCTAATGGACAACCTTCTTATTCTATAAGTTACAACAAAAAACAGGTAATTTCCGAAAGTACTTTAGGAATAAAGTTAAAAGAAAAACCTGCTTTGGACGCTAATTTTGAAATAGATAGCGTCAAAAATTCCAGTTTCAATGCCTCTTGGAAACCCGTTTTAGGCGAACAAGCCACTATTGTAAATCATTACAATGAACTCATTATTGCGCTCTCTCAAAAGGAAACGCACATTAAATTGAATATTATTTTCAGAGTTTTCGACGAAGGAGTCGCCTTTAGGTATGATTTTCCAAAGCAAAAAGACTTGAATTATTTCATCATTTCCGATGAGGTTTCCCAGTTTAATTTGACCGAAAATAACAAAGTTTTCTGGCTTCCAGGCGATTTTGATAGTCAAGAATATGTGTATAATGAAACAAAATTTTCTGAAATTGACAACTCAAAATTAAATTTGAATAATGGCATTGGAGTCAAATCTATTGCGGGAAATTTTATAGTTCAATCGCCATTGATGATGAAATCGCCATCGGGTTTGTATCTCAATATTTTTGAAGCCGCAGTGGTCAATTATCCAGTGATGCACCTAGATGCAGAAGTGAAAAGCAATAAATTAACTTCACATTTAGTTCCAAATGCCATTGGCGATAAAGCCTATTTGCAAGCGCCTTGCGTTTCTCCTTGGAGAACTATCATGATTAGTAATGACGCCAGAGATATTGTGAGTTCCAAGATGATTTTAAACTTAAACGAACCGTGCAAAATTGACGATACTTCTTATATTAAACCCATGAAATATGTGGGAATTTGGTGGGAAATGCACGTTGGAAAATCGACTTGGGATTATGCTGGTTCTCAAAATGCCCAAAATGTTTTGACAAAGGATTTATTGCCTTCAGGAAAACACGGTGCCACGACCGAAAACACCAAAAGATATATTGATTTTGCTGCCAAAAATGGTTTCGATGGCGTTCTTGTCGAAGGTTGGAATGTGGGTTGGAAAATTGGTTTGGCAATTGGAAAGAAGAAGTTTTCGATTTCACGACGCCTTATCCCGACTTTGATATTGATGCAATTACGGCTTACGCCAAATCCAAAAATGTAAAAATGATAATGCACCATGAGACTTCTGGTTCGGTTGCCAATTATGAAAGACACTTAGATCGCGCACTAGATTTGATGAAGAAATACAATTATCCAGCGGCAAAATCAGGTTATGTAGGAAAAATTATTCCACGCGGCGAATTTCACGACGGGCAAACGATGGTCAATCATTTTAATTTTGTGGCCAGACGATTTGCCGATTATAAATTGATGATCAATTCTCACGAAAGTTCGCGTCCAACAGGTTATAGCCGTACGTATCCCAACTACATCGCTGCCGAAGCTGCTCGTGGCAATGAATTCAATGCTTGGAGTACGGGAAATCCTCCAATGCATGAAACGATTTTACCTTTTACCAGATTGCTCGGTGGTCCAATGGATTACACGCCAGGAATTTTCGAAATCAAAATGAGTTATTACGACAAATCGAAAACCGAGCAAGTTCACACCACATTGACCAAACAATTGGCTCTTTATGTAACGATGTATTCGCCTTTGCAAATGGCTGCCGATTTACCCGAAAACTACGAAAAATATCTAGACGCTTTCCAATTTATCAAAGATGTTGCGGTAGATTGGCAGGATTCAAAATATCTTGAAGCAGAACCAGGCGATTATTTGACTGTAGTTCGAAAAGCTAAAAATTCAGAGAAATGGTTTTTAGGTGCCATCACCGATGAAAATGCGCGAAAATCTGAAATAAAATTGGATTTCCTTACCAAGGGGAAAAAATACAAAGCCATTATTTATCAAGATCAAAAGATGCCGATTGGAAAAACAATCCAATTGCCTACAAAATAAGTACAAGCGAAGTTACTTCAAAATCAAAAATCAAGTTAATTTTAGCTCCAGGAGGAGGAACAGCGATAAGCTTTGAACCAATTAACTAAAGGTTTTTTAAATTTGGATAAGACCTTTGAGGTTTGTAAACCTCAAAGGTCTGTTCTATAATCAGCAGTTAAAATTTAAGACTTCGTAATAAGTTTTTTTCTTGGTTAAATTCAAACAAAAACAAATAAAATTAGATGAAAACTATCACGAAAGTATTCTTTATTCTCATTGTTGTTTTTTTTACAAATACCAATGCCCAGCAAAAAACCTATTGCAATCCCATTAATATTGATTACGGATATTGTCCCATTCCAAATTTCGTAACTCAAGGAAAACATCGCGCTACTGCTGATCCAGTTATCACTTTTTTCAAAGGCGAATATTACTTATTTTCTACCAATCAATGGGGATATTGGCACAGCAAAGATATGCTGGATTGGCAATTTATTCCTCGAAAGTTCCTTCGTCCAGAACACAAAGTTTACGATGAATTATGTGCGCCATCGGTGTCATTTGTAAATGATACTTTGTTGGTGGTGGGTTCAACACAAGGTAAAGAATTCCCCATTTGGATGAGCAAAAATCCTTCGAAAGACGATTGGAAAGAACTCGTTCATAAATCAGAAGCTGGTGCTTGGGATCCTTATATTTTTTGGGACAAAGAGAAAAACGAAGTTTATGAATATTACGGTTCAAGTAATTTATATCCGTTGTATGGCGTGAAATTAAATCGTAAAACCTTTCAACCCGAAGGCGAAGTTTTTCCATTAATTGCGTTAAATGATGACGAACATGGTTGGGAACGTTTTGGCGAAAACAATGACAATACTTTTCTCCAACCTTTTATGGAAGGCGCTTTTATGACCAAAAATAAGGGCAACTATTACTTGCAATATGGCGCACCGGGAACTGAATTTAGTGGTTATGGCGATGGCGTTTATGTGAGCAAAAATCCATTGGGACCTTTCGAATATCAATCGCATAATCCGTTTTCGTATAAGCCGGGCGGTTTTGCTAGAGGCGCAGGACACGGTGCCACTTATCAGGATTCTAATGCGGATTATTGGCACATTTCAAGTATTTCTATCTGTACCAAAAACAATTTTGAACGCCGTTTGGGGATTTGGCCGGCGGGTTTTGACAAAGATGGAATTCTATATTCGAATACCGCTTATGGTGATTATCCAACTTTTTTGCCTTCGGAAAAGAAAAACCATTTGAACGGAAATTTCTCTGGTTGGATGTTATTGAATTACAATAAACCAGTTCAGGTTTCTTCATCTTTGGGCGGATTTCAACCTAATTATGCCGTAAATGAAGACATAAAAACGTATTGGTCGGCAAAATCTGCTAACAAAGGAGAATATTTGATTTCGGATTTAGGGGAAAAAAGTACTATCAATGCCATTCAAATTAATTATGCCGATCAAGATGTGGAATTAATGGGAAAACCAGCAACAACGACCGGTCATAAATATATTTTGTACTATTCTGATAATGCCAAAAATTGGAAAATCCTTGTGGACAAAAGCAAAAATACCAAAGATGTTCCGCATGATTATATCGAACTCCAAAAACCGATTCAAGCACGATATGTGAAAATCGAAAATATTCAAATGCCAACAGGAAAATTTGCTTTATGTGGTTTTAGAATATTCGGAAAAGGAAGCGGAATTTCTCCCGGAATTGTCAATAATTTTGTTCCTTTGCGCACAGAACCTAAGAAAAAAGGAGAACGACGCAATGTTTGGTTCAAATGGCAGCAAGAACCGAATGCCGATGGTTATGTGATTTATTTTGGCAAATCGCCTGACAAAATGTATGGTTCGATTATGGTTTACGGAAAAAACGAATATTATTTTAATGGATTGGATAAATCAGATGATTATTATTTTCAGATTGAAGCATTTAATTATAACGGAATTGGTCCCCGAACCGAAATGAAAAAATCAGAATAACAACAAATTATACCTACTAATAGAATGAAAAAAACGGCTTTTTTAACTCTCTTATTTTTTACAGGATTTGCAATTTTTGCCCAAACCACTGACGAACAAACCCTCAAGAAAATCTACAATTCATCCTTAACCAATTCGAAGTGTTATTCTTGGTTGGATTATCTTTCCAATTCCATTGGAGCTCGATTATCTGGCTCTGCCAATGCCGAAAAAGCAGTTCAATACACGAAAATAGAAATGGAAACATTGGGTTTTGACCGAGTGTATCTTCAGGAAGTGATGGTGCCAAAATGGATTCGTGGCGAAAAGGAATCAGCCTATTTTTTAGACAATAAATCCAAAATAAATATTCCCGTTTGTGCGCTTGGCGGTTCAGTTGCCACACCAAAAAACGGAATTACCGCCGAAGTTATCGAAGTGAATAGCATCAAAGAATTAGTAGATTTGGGTGATAAAATAAAAGGAAAAATTGTTTTTTATAACAGACCAATGGAACCCGAAAACATTGATACGTTCAAATCCTATGGAGGTTGTGTCGATCAGAGATTTGCAGGTGCGAAAGAAGCCTCGAAGTATGGTGCTGTGGCTACAATTGTGCGTTCGATGAATTTGCGGTTGGACGATTTTCCTCATACAGGTGTTCAAGGTTATGGTGATATTCCAAAATCGCAATACATTCCTGCCGCTGCAATAAGTACTAATGGAGCCGAATTATTGAGTAAAACTTTGAAAACTACGCCACATTTAAAGTTCTTTTTGAAACAATCTTGCCAAATTATGGATGATGTTTTATCCTATAATGTTATTGGCGAAATAAAAGGAAGTGAGCATCCTGAAAATATAATGATTGTAGGCGGACACCTTGATTCTTGGGATCTCGCGGACGGCTCTCACGATGATGGAGCTGGAATTGTGCAAAGTATGGAAGTGGCAAATATCTTCAAAAATATTGGTTATCAACCCAAAAATACGCTTCGTGTTGTGCTTTTTATGAATGAAGAGAATGGTGGAAGAGGTGGAAAAAAATATGAAGAATTGTCTAAAACCAATAAAGAAAATCACATTTTTGCTTTGGAAAGTGATTCGGGAGGATTTTCTCCAAGAGGATTTTCGATTGAAGGTGACGACAACATTTTCAATACAATATCGGGTTGGAAAACACTATTTGAACCTTATCTAATCCATAGGTTGATAAAAGGTCATACGGGTTCTGATATTGAGCCATTGACTTCTAAATCGATTGTTAAAGCCGGTTTAATTCCTGATTCACAGCGCTATTTCGATTATCATCACGCTGCAAACGATACATTTGATGCCGTAAATAAAAGAGAGCTAGAATTAGGAGCTGCGTCTATGGCCGCAATGATGTATTTGATGGATACAAACTATACTTTCCCGGAGATTAAATGATTGGTTTTAATCGGAAACGCTTAAAAGAGGTTTCCTAATGGGTTATAACGCAGGATTGAATGACTAAATAAATTCCTTCTTAAAAACATTTTTCAAGAAGGAATATACGATAAAAGGTCTTAATTTACGCTTGTGTAAAAATCAAAAACTGGCTCACTGGTTACGCCAGCCTCTGTCATTATTTTTTTGAGAGCAGGATCTTTTATTCTTGCTTTTGCTTTTGCCATATCGTTTACCGCAAAGGTGATGTAAATCATATTGGGATCATCAATATTTCTCGAAATAGCTCTGTCAATTAGACCATTAGCCAATCTAGTTTCTTTGCCTTCGGCATCATAAACTTTTAGCCAAGCATCAAAATCTTTTACTTTATGGGTCACTCTTAGTCTATCTTTAAATTCTGCTGGCGACTCTGCGAAGCGCACCACATCTACAAAAACAGTTTCTGGTTTGCTGGTTACGCCGCCTTTTTGCATCGCTTCTTTTAAGTCTTTACTACTCGAAAATTCTTTTGCTTTCTGTAAATCTTCTATGTTTAAAAAGATTAGAACTTTGTTTGGGTTTTTCATATCTCGTCCCATTGCCCGTAGGGTTACACCATTGGCCGTTCTCATACTTTCGTGTTCGTCAAAAGATTTTTTCCATACATCAAAATCTTTTACAATATGGGTCACAGCCATTATTTTAAATGGTTTAAATACAGAATCATCTTTTGCGACAGGAGCTAGCGTATCTCCCGTTTTTGCTTCTGCGATAACTTTTTTATCACTTCCATTTTTGCAAGAAGTAAAAGTGAACAAAGCCATTAAGGCAATAATTGTGAATGTTGTTTTCATCTTGTTAAATTTTAATGTGCCTACCTTTTTAATTCAGTTTTCGGCTTTTCTGATTTTTAAAAATTTGATGTATTTCTATATAAAATTTTAATTCGAATAATTATTCAAAGTTTCCTTTACAGGTCTGAAGTGAATTCCTAAATCGTTTTGAGCCAAATCGTTTTTATAAATAATACTTGCTTTTTCTTTTGGTTCCTGATGATTTAGCATCGTACTTATATCTGAAATTTTATAAGTTTCACTCGTTAATAGATAATCTTTCCCGTGAAGTCCTTTGGTGGTTGCTACTTTGAATGTAGCATTGGCAACATCTTCAACGTCGACAATCGCAAAAGGAACGTCGTTGTCATAAAGCGCTTGAATGAATTCATCAGGAGCAATTTTATTTTTGATTAAAAACTGCAGTGCGGAAGAAGTTGAATCTTCTCTATCAGACATTGATTTACCTAAAACCATTACCGGAGAAACGGAACTGATTTCGAAAGACAAATTTGAATTCTCTTTGATGAATTTTTCTACGACTTGGTTGGCCATAAATTTGGCTTGTGCATAAGGATGACTTTCGATGGTTGTAAATCGGGTGTCGTTTTCATCAAAAGTGTCTGTTATACTTTTTGTGCCTGCTGGCATCGGGAAGTTGGTATTCCACGCGGCAACAGATGCAATAAAAACCACTTTCTCAATTCCTCGTGTATGGCTAATTACCTCCAAAAAATTTTCGGTTCCTTTAATTGTTGGGTCAAACAGTTGGGTTTTTGCATCTTGAAAGTCCAAAATAAATGGTGTTCCGCAATGGATTACAATATCACAATCAGACACAAAATCTTGTAATATTGCTTTATCCATTACATCGAGTTCGCTAATGTGCAAATTATCAGCGTGCTCCAAAACCATTAGATGTTTGTATTTGTCTTCTCGAGTTATATCTGTTGCGGAAACCTTAACTAGATAACCGTTGTTTAAAAATGTTTTTGTAATATAACTGCCTATGAAGCCACAACCGCCTATGATACCTACTTTTTTCATGATTTTGAATTTAAAACTGCTTTTTAATCCAAAAAGAAACTTGTCTTTTTATTCTTTTACCATTTTTGAAAAGTCTCCGTAGATACTTTCATTTGCAATTTTTCCGTCTTTGTTAAAGAGGTCAAACTGTACAAAATTTACAGTTATCATTTCTCCAGTTTTTTTTGATTTTCCTGACCACTTCCACCATGATTGAACATATTTTTGGTCTTTATCCATATAGTGCAAAAAGTCAGGATAGCCAACCTGTGTTTGCTGAATGTCACTATAAAAATCAAAATCTGAATTCCACATTTTAATTGCCTCTTCAATTTTAACTCGTTTAGTCATTCCTGAGACCCAAAATGTAGCTGTATCAGCAAATATTTTTTTATTGGTTGCATCATCTTTTTCCAGATACGCTTTAGCACTTTTATTTACCACATCTATGTAAGGATGCTTGATGTAAATAGTACCATTTTTTTCTTCTTTTTGACTAAAAGCAGCTATTCCCAAAAAGAATAAACAGCTTGTTAAAATAATTTTCTTCGCGATGATTTTTGTAAATAATTCCATGATTGTACAGTTTTAAGTTAATAGAATAATTGTTTAATTATTTATCTAAATAACTACAAATCAATTAGATGTAATCACGACTTAGGACGAAGTGGGGTGAATTGTGTCCTAAGGGCAGATTTTATTTATCCGATTAGAATAAATCAGAATGAAAGTAGAGAGTGAAGAAGTAAAATAGATTAGGCAGATTTAGTTAATTTAAAATCAAAAATTAGTATAGTTCCATTTTGTATTATTTCTTTCATTGTGCCATTTAATTGTTGGGTAAGCAAGGAGATTAATTGTCCTCCAAAACCTGTGCCTTTGGTAAAATTGGATTTTCCAATGCCATTATCAGCCACTTCAAGATGAAGAATAGTGTTATTTTGTTTTTCAAGTTTGATGGTAATAGTTCCTTTTTCGCCATTTGGGAAAGCATATTTTATGGTGTTTGTCATTAATTCATTGATGATTAATCCTAACGGAATTGCGGTATCAATTTCTAAGTCGAGTTTTTCCATTATTAATTTTAAATTTATGCGTTCTTTTTCGCCATAACTATACAATATGCTTTCGCTTAAGCTTAAGAAATAATCTTTCATTTCAATAGTGCCCAGATTTGCACCTTGATATAATTTTTGATGTACGATTCCAATAGAATTAATACGGTTTTGTCCTTCCGTTATAGCTTCTTTTGTATTTGGATTATCAATTTGTGCGGACTGCAACGCAAGTAAACTGGAAACTACTTCAAGATTATTTTTGACCCGATGATGAATTTCTTTGAGAAGCAATTCATTTTCAGCATTTTTTTTGTCTAATAATAGGTTTTTACTTTCCAAGTCATTATTAAGTAGGGCTAACTGATTATTACTTTTTTGTTTTAATCTATAATTCCGGTACAGCATGGCCTGGAGGATTACTATAATAAGCAATGCAACAGTGAAAATAATTTGCTGATTTTGAGAAATATCTCGAGTATTAAATCCTTTGCAAAACGGAAGAAGTAAAATAAAACATAAAATTTGATTCATAGTTAACTTTTGGTAGATTATACTTTTTGAATATGCTGTAGTAATTTTTTCTTCAAATCAGCACTTAATGGGATTGCTTTTTTGGCGATGACAACATGACTTGTTGCAATCTCGTCAATATGAGAAAGGTTGACAATAAAGGAGCGATGAATGCGTAAAAGAGTATTAGAAATTAGTTTTTCTTCAATGTCTTTGAGTGTCATTACAAGTAAATGTTCCTTGTCTTTGCAATGAATTTTGCAATAATTTCGTTCGGCTTCAATGTAAAGAATATTGTTTATGCAAACTTTTACCATTTTGTCGTGGCTGCGAATGAAGATACAATCACTTAAAATAAAAGGCTCTTGTGAAGCTAAATCTACGTTTTTTTCACTGTTTTGCTCTTCTTGAATTCGAATCAATGTTAGCTCAATGGCGCGCTGCAAATCTAATTTCTTGAATGGTTTGGAAACAAAAGCATAGGGATTTGTTGCTTTTGCTCTGTTAAAATTAGCTTCGTCAGAGTTCGCAGTTAAATAAATAATGGGAATTTTATATTCTTTCTGAATTAAATTCACCACTTCAATGCCGTCTAAATCTCCCTTTAAATTGATGTCCATCAAAATAATATCAGGAACATGCTGCCAGAGGTGTGGCAAGACTTCTTCAGCTCTCGGAATAATACCAGTCACATCATATCCCAAATGAGTGAGCTGCAACGATATGTTTGCGGCTATTATCATCTCATCCTCTACGATCAAAATAGTATTATTTTTAGTCATATAAGTTAGTTTAACTTAATAATTAAAAAAAATAATTAAATGAACAATAGATTTGGGGAACAATATTCTTGTGTAATGTAAATGTAGTGAAAACTATTTAATTGTGAATATGATGATTAGCTGTTATTTTATATGATTTTTGTTTGGGACGTTTGCCTTAGCTCGGCTCCATTCACTCCAAGATCCAACATAAAGTTTTGGTATCTCCATTTCCGCATATGCGATTGCTAAAAGTGAATGACAAGCTGTTACGCCAGAGCCACAATGCACAATTATATTCTCGTTTTTCACCTTTCCGAAAATCTTTTCATACTTATTTTTTAATTCGTTGGGTGATAAAAACAGCCCATTTTCATCTAAATTTTCAGTTAAAGGAACATTGATTGCTCCAGGAATATGCCCAGCAATTAAATCAATGGGTTCCGTTTCACCCTTATAGCGTTCTGCGTCGCGAACATCAATTACAAGATAATTTTTATTTTGGGAAACCTTTTCGACTTCAGTAATTTCAGCAATTTTGAGTTTCCAATCGGAAACTTTATGCAATTCTGCTTGAACCATAATTTCGATTTTTGAACTCATTGGAAAGTTTGCTTTTTCGGCTTCTTGAAATCCACCGTTTAGCACTTGAACTTTCTCGTGACCCATCGATTTCAACATCCACCAAAATCTAGCTGCCGCATTTGACCCGTTTTTATCATCATAAAGAATAACATGAGTTTGTGGAGAAATGCCAAGATTAAATACTGTTTGCGCAAAATTTTCAATTTTAGGCAAGGGATGTCTTCCGCCAATGGACAAATCGTCTTTAATATCGGCAAGTTGAGTATTTAAGTCTACATAAATCGCTCCATCTAAATGCTTTTGGTCATAATTTAATTTAGCATTTTTTCCAGTACTAACATCTACAATAACTAAATTAGTAGTTTGATATAATATCAGCAGTTCTGAAGCTTGAATAATTGGTGAAATTGTTGCACTCATTTTCCTATTTTTGATTTACTACATTTATTGTCCAGCGATTTTTTATTTTGTTTCTAATTTTATCCACTTTAGTATTTCGGTCAATGCGGCTGGCGAAAAAGTTTGTTCTATTGTGCCATATTCGCTTGGCAATCCTGTTTTACATTCTTGAAATAAATGATTTAAGTTAGGCAATTCTTTGGTTGTTATTTTTTCGTTTCCGCCTTTTAATAATGCTTTTTTTATAGCTTCTAAATTTTCTTTTGGAGGAACTTGGACATCTTTTTCTCCATTAATTGCCAAAACCGGACATTTTACTTTTTCTAAAGCCGTCGATGGATCATATCTTAAAAAATAAAGCATCCACGGATTTAAAATTGTAGTAATCTGCCTATCAACAAAATCTTTTTCAGACATATTTTCAGGCTTATTTGTGCCGTCTTTTGAAATTTCTGTAATATAATTTGTCATTTGTGCTTGTAACTCATCATCATTTGTATATTCCTTTACAATTTCAAATGCTTTTTGATTTAATCCTATCGATTTTTGGATTTCTGTTTCACTAACGCCATTGCCTTTAGCGATTAGATTTTGTTGTAATAAAAGCAATTGATCTCCAGGAAGTCCGGGTCCGGCTAACAAAACTATAAAAGCCACATCTTTGGATTTGCTCGCCACCATGGGTGCAATGATTCCTCCTTCGCTATGACCAATTAAACCAATTTCCTTTTTGTTAATTTCCTTTCTTGTTTTTAAATATTCAATTGCTGCTTGAACATCTGTTGCAAAGTCTAAACTGGTTGCTGTTTTAAAATCACCTTTTGAAGAACCTATTCCTCTATCGTCATAACGCAAGACGGCAATTCCATTTTTTGTTAAATAATCTGCAATAACAAAAAACGGTTTGTGGCCAAGTAATTCTTCATCTCTATTTTGTGGGCCACTTCCGCTTATTAAAACTACCACTGGAAATACACCTTCTTTTTTTGGCAAAGTTAGAGTACCTGCGAGGACAATTCCAGCTTTTTGGTTCTCAAAAGTGATATCTTCGGAAATATAGGAATAGGGTTTTGTAGGTTCTTGCGGTCTGATAAGTTTTTCTTTTTCAATTTTTATTTTTGATAAATTCAGTGGAAAAGATTGACCAGCTTGTTTAAAATTGCCAACAATACTGCCGTCATTTCCCAAAACACCTTCATATTCAATTCTTGCATTAGCAACGGCAAGTTTTAATACAGCGTTTTCAAAACTTGTAGTAGTTACAGGAATTCCTATTGCACCTTGATCTGGACTGTCCATTGTTGACTTGTATCCACTATCCGTTTTATCGATATTGAATACCACTCTTACTTGAATTCCTGGAATTTTTAAAACTCCATTCCATTGGCCTATAACATCTTGGCCAAAAAGGGTTATCGAAATAAAAAAAGTTAATCCTGCTAAAATTATTTTTCTCATTATTTTTTATTTTGGTTAGTAAAAGCCACACAAAGTGAATTATGAAGTAAATATATGTAATTTAATGAATTTCCAAATCACCAAATTTCCAAATTATCAAATAAAATCATACTTTAGCATTCTGTAAATTTTATAGTAAAATGATTAGCGAAAAACAATTTAACAACGAATTACAACTCATTATTCAAAACGCCATTCGAGAGGATGTAGGCGATGGCGATCACAGTTCTTTGGCATGCATTCCAGCTTCGGCGACAGGAAAAGCACAACTCATCGTCAAGGAAGACGGCATAATTGCTGGCGTGGCTTTCGCCAAAATGATTTTCGAATCTGTTGACAATACTCTAGAAATAGAAATATTTATAATGGATGGGACTCCAGTAAAGTACGGCGATGTAGTTTTTTATGTTTCAGGAAGTTCACAGTCCATTCTAAAGGCCGAAAGATTGGTTCTCAATTCGATGCAAAGAATGAGTGCCATTGCTACTAAAACCAAAAGCTATGTCGATTTGCTCCAAGGAACCAACACAAAAATTCTGGATACACGCAAAACTACTCCTGGATTTAGAGCTTGCGAAAAATGGGCAGTCACAATTGGCGGAGGCGAAAATCATCGTTTTGCGCTTTATGATATGATAATGCTCAAGGACAACCATATTGATTTTGCAGGCGGAGTTACTTTGGCTATAAACAAAACCAAAGTTTATCTCCTAGAAAAAAATCTTGATCTCAAAATTATTGTCGAAGCCAGAAATCTAGACGAAATAAAAGAAATTTTAGAAAGTGAAGGCATTTATAGAATCTTGATCGATAATCTCGATTTTGAAGATACTAAAAAAGCAGTGGCTTTAATCGGGGATAAATGTCAAACAGAATCCTCAGGAAATATCAATGAAAATACGATTCGCAGGTATGCCGAGTGTGGCGTTGATTATATTTCGTCTGGCGCTTTGACGCATTCAATTTATAACATGGATTTAAGTTTGAAAGCTTTTTAAATCGAAAAATGAGTAAAGAAATTGAAGAAAGTATCGAAAGAATTCCCGTACTGCGCAATTTAATTCGACCGTTAAAAAAGATAAAATTGCCTTGGCTACATGGACTTTCTTTGTATGAACTATTGGAATTGTACATCCTTGGAATTCTTGAAGGCGGTTTGACTTATCACGCTAGTGCGATTGCTTTTAGCTTTTTTATGGCATTATTTCCCTTTGCTTTGTTCATTTTAAATCTAATTCCTTTTATTCCAATTGAAGGTTTTCAGCTCGATTTTCTTCAATTTGTTAGAGAAGGAGTGCCTCCCAATACCTACGATGCAATTTATAAAATCATCAGTGATATATTGATTAATAGTCACTCCGGATTGCTTTCCTCTGGATTTTTGTTATCGATATTTCTGATGGCAAATGGCTTGAATGGAATTTTAGGCGGATTAGAATCATCGAAACATGTACTCATTAAAAGAAAATTTTGGCATCAATATCTCGTGGCCTTAGGAATGTCTTTGGTATTGTCTTTTTTGTTATTGGCAACCATTGCGATAATTGTGGTATTTGAAGTCCTGATTCAAAAAACAATATTGCAGGATGTATTTAGCGATCAGATTCCCCTAATTATTTTAGGAAGATATGCTTTTGTGATTCTAATGATTTTAGTTACCACTTCTATACTTTTTAAATTCGGTACAACGCGCCATAAAAAACATGTTTTTATTTCGATTGGTTCCGTATTTACTACCATATTAATCATTTTGGATTCTTATGTTTTTGGAATCTGGGTGATCAAATTTTCAAAATACAACGAATTATATGGTTCGATTGGGACGTTATTAATAATGATGTTTTACATCTGGATTAACTGTGTTATTTTGCTGCTCGGATTCGAATTGGATGCTACCATAAATAAATTAAGACAAGACGAATTGAATAAACTTAGTCTTCAAGATACTTTAGAAGAATCAAATCCCAAAGAATAAATGCATTTTGTAGAAGTAATTTTGCCCCTTTCCCTCGCCAAAACGTTTACTTACAGCGTTTCTGAAGCTGAGTGCAATTACATCAAAAAAGGAATGCGCGTTGCAGTGCCTTTCGGCAAAAGCAAGATATACACGGCGTTGGTCATAGAAATTCACGAAAACAAACCTGCTTTATACGATGCCAAGGAAATTCACCAAATCCTCGACGAAAAACCCATAGTCACCGAAATCCAAATTGCCCATTGGCAGTGGATTGCTTCCTATTATATGTGTGCCATTGGCGATGTATATCGAGGTGCAATGCCATCGGCACTTTTGCTGGAAAGCGAAACGATTATTTCTCAAAAGCAAGATAGTTTTGTGGATGAAAGTCTGCTTTCGGATGATGAATTTCTGGTTTATCAAGCCTTGCAACAACAAAGTTCCTTGAAGGTTCAGGATATAATGAGTATTTTGAACAGGAAGAATATTTTCCCTGTTATACAAAAATTAATAGACAAAAACATTTTGGTGCTTCAAGAAGAAATGTTGGAAACTTACACGCCAAAACTCATTCGATACGTAAAATTACATTCCAAATATGAATCTAATGAAGGTTTGGGCGAATTATTGGAAGTGCTTAAAAACGCCAACAAACAAAAGGAAATTGTCCTGAGTTATTTTCAATTAAGTGCTTCGGAGAAAAAGCCAATCACGGTCAAAAAATTAATTGAGACCGCAGCTTCAACTTCAACAATCGTCAAAGCATTAATCGGCAAAGAAATTTTCGAAGAATATTATATTCAAGTGGATCGCGTTAATTTTTCAGGTAAAACAAAGGAAGAACAACTGCAATTAAGCGACGCCCAACAAGCCGCCTTCGAAGAAATCAAGCAAGGTTTTACCCACAAGGAAGTCTGTCTTTTGCACGGAGTTACTTCTAGCGGAAAAACTGAAATTTACATAAAACTCATTGAGGAATATATAAAAGATGGAAAGCAAATTCTTTATTTATTGCCCGAAATTGCCTTAACAACACAATTAGTGGGAAGATTACGCGAATATTTTGGTAATAAAGTGGCCGTTTATCATTCGAAATACAGCAATAATGAAAGGGTAGAAGTGTGGAAACAAGTTCTAGAACAATCGCCAAAAGCGCAAATTGTCATCGGAGCTCGATCGGCTTTATTTTTACCATTTTCTAGTTTAGGATTAGTAATTGTCGACGAGGAGCACGAGCAAACCTTCAAACAAGTTGATCCATCTCCTCGCTACCATGCGCGCGATGCAGCTATAGTTTTGGCCAATAACCATAAAGCAAAAGTAGTTTTAGGTTCGGCAACACCAAGTATTGAAACGTATTATAATGCTCAATCTGGAAAATATGGCTTTGTCGAAATTTCAGAAAGATACGGTAATGTCAAAATGCCCGAAATCGAATTGGTAGATTTGAAAGATAAATATTTCCGCAAGAAAATGTTGGGACATTTCAGTGATACATTAGTAGAAGAAATCACAAATGCGTTGTCTTTGGGCGAGCAAGTTATTTTGTTCCAAAATCGCAGGGGATATTCGCCTATAATCGAATGTTTGACTTGTGGTCACGTGCCGCAATGTCCGCAATGCGATGTGAGCTTGACCTATCATAAACACAAAAACCAGTTGCGTTGTCATTATTGTGGTTATTCGATGGCAAAACCCACTAATTGTCATGCTTGTACAAGCGTTCATTTGACCACAAAAGGTTTTGGAACGGAACAAATTCAGCAGGAATTGATTGAATTATTTCCAAATACTAAAATTGGAAGAATGGATCAAGATACCACTCGTGGAAAGTTTGGTTTCGAAAAAATCATTGATAGTTTCAAGAATCGTGAAGTAGAAATTCTAGTTGGAACGCAAATGCTCGCCAAGGGTTTGGATTTTGATAACGTAAGTTTAGTGGGAATAATGAATGCCGATCATATGCTCTATCATCCTGATTTTAGGGCTTTCGAAAGAAGTTTTCAAATGATGACGCAAGTTTCGGGTCGTTCAGGACGCTCAGAAAAACAGGGAAAAGTAATTATTCAGACCTATAATCCAGAGCATAATACCATCCAGCAAGTGGTTCAAAATAATTATGTAGGAATGTATAAGGAACAATTGTACGAAAGGCAAATCTATAAATATCCTCCCTTTTTTAAACTGATAAAACTAACATTAAAACACCGAGATTTTGACAAACTCAAAGAAGGATCAATGTGGTTGTATCAGGTGATGCAACAAAGTTTTACTATTCCGGTACTTGGTCCAGAAGAACCACCTATTTCCAGAATTCGAAATGAATACATTCGAACTATAATGATAAAGATTCCTCAAAATCATTCCTTGCAAGGCACAAAAAAAACTATCCAGAAAATGCTGAATAGTTTTGATTTAGTTTCACAATACAGAGCTATAAAAGTGGCTGTAAATGTGGATTTTTATTAGTTGATTGCCAAAGCTCTCACTAAATCTTCTTTTTTATGTCTGCTTAATGGAATTTTAGTAATTCCAATTTCGGCAAATCGGCTGTTGAAGCGCTCTACTTTATCAATGTTTATAATGTATGATTTATGCACTCGGACAAATTTGTCTTTTGATAAGTCTTTTTCGAAAGATTTCATCGTCGAAAGAACCAAATTACTATCGTCTTCCGTAACAACTTTTACATAATCGCCAAAAGCCTCGATCCATTTTATTTTAGCAGTAAAAATTTTTAGTTTTTTTAGATTGCTTTTAATAAAAATATGCTCACCATCTTCTTCATGAGTTTCTGATTTTAACAAATGCAAATCCAGGGCTCTTTTTACAGAAGCATTAAAACGATCTACCGCAATAGGTTTTTGAAGATAATCCGTTGCGTCATAATCAAATGCTTTCATTGCATATTCAGCCTTGGACGTGATAAAAATAATTTGAGGCTTTGTTTTTAAGCCATCCAAAAAATCGAAACCACTAATGACAGGCATCTCAATGTCTAAAAAGATTAAATCCACATTGTGAATGGTCATACAGCCTTTTGCCTCAATAGCATTAGAAAAATCACCTATCAAATGTAAGTTTGGGTGATTATTTACTAACTTTGTGATAATCATTCTCTGAATGGAACTATCATCTACAACGACACAGTTTAGTTTCATAAATATTCATTTTTTAAGATTCGGGATAGTAAAAGTAATTTGTATTTTTTTAAAAACCTAATCTTTATCGGCTTTTTTTACCTTATGACGATTAAAGTTTCTATTCATTTGTATATTAAAATTAAATGATTACTTTTGCAGCCAATTTAACAAATACAAACATATTTATGAATCATTATGAAACTGTTTTCATTTTAAATCCCGTTTTATCTGAAGTTCAGGTAAAGGAAACAGTAAGCAAATTTGAAGATTTTCTTACTAGCCGTGGAGCTGAAATGGTATCGAAAGAGGACTGGGGTCTTAAAAAAATGGCCTATGAAATCCAAAACAAAAAAAGTGGCTTTTACCACTTATTTGAATTCAAAGTAGCAGGAGAAGTCCTAATTGCTTTTGAAACTGAATTTAGACGTGACGAAAGAGTTATGCGTTTCTTAACTGTAAGTCTTGACAAACACGCTATTTCTTGGGCTGAAAGAAGAAGAGCTAAACTTAAATCTACAAAAGCTTAAATCATTATGGCAACATTACAACAATCTGCTTCAGGAAAAAAAGACGGTGATATCAGATATCTTACGCCTTTAAATATTGAAACCAACAAAACTAAAAAGTATTGTCGTTTCAAAAAATCAGGTATCAAATATATTGATTATAAAGATGCTGATTTCTTATTGAAATTCGTAAATGAGCAAGGAAAAATTCTTCCTCGTCGTTTAACAGGTACTTCATTGAAATACCAAAGAAAAGTGTCAGTAGCTGTAAAAAGAGCGCGTCACATAGCATTAATGCCGTATGTGGCCGATTTGCTAAAATAATATTTAAAAAAAATCAGTTGTTGGTTTTCTAAGCGAAACCTAACTTCTAATAATAAAGGACAACAACATGGAAATTATATTAAAAAAAGACGTTCAAAATTTAGGCTTTAAAGACGATGTGGTAAATGTAAAAAATGGTTACGGTCGTAACTTTTTGATCCCACAAGGTCACGGACAATTAGCTACTCCTTCTGCAAAGAAAGTATTAGCTGAAAATCTTAAACAAAGAGCTCATAAAGAAGCTAAGGTGGTAAACGATGCAAAAGCATTGGCTGAAACCTTGAAAGCACTTGAAATCAAAATATACGCAAAAGCGGGTGGTGAAAAACTTTTTGGATCGATCACAAATATTGATATTGCTGAATCTTTGGAAAAAGCAGGTCAAACAATCGAAAGAAAATTTATCACTAGCGGTATCGTTAAAAGAACTGGTAAATATACTGCAAACATCAGATTACACAGAGATGTAGTAGTAGAATTACCTTATGAAATCATTGCTGAACAAGCCTAATTTCAAAATATTTATGAAGAAATCCCGATGTGAGTCGGGATTTTTTTGTTTACTCTAATTTTGGAATGTTTAGAGTTGCTAATGTTTAATAATCTAAAATCTAAAATCATAAATCTAAAATGGAATGAAATACGGTAGATTAACCAAAGAGCAATTCGAAGAATTGCATCAGGAATTTATTAATTTTCTTGCCGCACAAGCGATTGATAAAGCCGAATGGGACAAGATAAAAACGGAAAAACCAGAAATTGCCGAACAAGAATTAGACGTTTTTTCGGATTTGGTTTGGGAAGGTGTTTTGGGCAGATCTGAATATTTAGAACATTTTTCTAAAAATCATATCTTTCTTTTTCAATGTTTCGAAACCTATGTTCAATCAATAGTTTTGAAATCATTGGTTCCTGAAACCAATTTTTTGACCAAAGAAGGTTTGCAATGGTTGAGCGACAATATGTTTACCGATACTATCGAAATCAAAACTGGAAAAAAGGTATTTACCGAAGAACGCAACAGTTCTATTTTTCAATTGATTCAACAAGGAGCGTTTTTGAGCGATGGACAATTATTTAAACAAATTATTTCTATTATTGAATCGTAATAGTTTCGTTTTACTATTTATTTGGTTATTTTAGTCTTTTATTTCAAAAGCTAAAATAGCCAATTTTATTTTCTATGGATATTCAAAATACAATTCAAACACTACGAGAGGAATTAAATCAGCACAACTATAGTTATTATGTGTTGGATACGCCAACAATTTCCGATTTTGAATTTGACATAAAACTAAAACAACTGCAAGAGTTAGAAAATGAACATCCTGAATTCTTTGACGAGAATTCGCCTTCACAACGTGTTGGTGGTTCCATTACTAAAAACTTTAAAACTGTAAAACACGACCATAGAATGTATTCTTTGGATAATTCGTATTCCAAAGAGGAGTTATTGGATTGGGAAAAAAGAGTGCAAAAAGTGCTCGGTGATGTTCCTTTAGAATATACCTGTGAACTGAAATATGACGGAGCATCCATAAGTATCACGTACGAAAACGGAAAGATAAAACGTGCCGTTACACGTGGCGATGGCGTTCAAGGCGATGATGTTACTAATAATATTAAAACCATTAAATCAATTCCTTTAAAGCTGAAAGGTGATTTCCCCGATACATTTGATGTTCGTGGCGAAATCATTTTGCCGTTTGCCGGATTCGAAAAAATGAATCAGGAATTAATCGAAATTGGAGAAACGCCTTATTCCAATCCAAGAAACACGGCTTCGGGAAGTTTGAAATTACAAGACAGCGCCGAAGTTGCCAAAAGACCTTTAGATTGTTTACTTTATTTTATCATTGGAAATAAATTGCCATTTAAATCGCAATTCGAAGGCTTGGAAACGGCTAGAAATTGGGGTTTCAAAGTGCCGAAAGAATCGAAGTTGGCGCAAACTTTAGAAGAAGTTTTTGAATACATTGATTATTGGGACATTCACAGACACAATCTTCCGTATGAAACCGATGGTGTTGTCGTAAAAGTAAATAGTTTTCAGCACCAAGAGGAATTGGGTTTTACCGCTAAATCTCCACGTTGGGCAATCGCTTACAAATTCAAATCCGAACAAGTTTCTACAAAATTAAACTCGATTTCATATCAAGTGGGAAGAACAGGAGCCATAACCCCGGTTGCCAATTTAGAGCCTGTGCAATTGGCAGGAACTATTGTAAAACGCGCTTCCTTGCACAATGCTGACCAAATTGAAAAATTGGATATTCGTATTGGTGATACCGTTTTTGTGGAAAAAGGAGGAGAGATTATCCCGAAAATTATTGCAGTAGATCTGAGTAAAAGGACTGAAAATTCAGTACGTATAAAATACATCACTCATTGTCCCGAATGTCAAACCGAGTTGATTCGTGGCGAAAGCGAAGCCAATCATTATTGTCCAAATTTTTATGGTTGTCCACCGCAAATTATTGGAAGAATCCAACATTATATCTCCAGAAAAGCAATGGATATTGAAGGTCTCGGTGGAGAAACAGTGGCTTTGTTATTCAACAACGGATTGGTTCATAATTACGCTGATTTGTATGAGTTGAAAGTGGAGCAAATTTTGCCTTTAGAACGAATGGCTCAGAAATCGGCAGAAAATTTAGTAAAAGGTGTTCAACACTCAAAAAACATTCCTTTCGAACGCGTTTTGTATGCACTTGGTATTCGATTTGTAGGCGAAACAGTTGCAAAAAAATTGGCAAAGCATTATAAAAGCATCGATGTTTTAAGTCAGGCCAGTTTGATGGATTTGGTTTTGGTAGACGAAATTGGCGAACGAATTGCCCAAAGCGTGATTGAATTTTTTGAAAATCAAGAAAATAAACGTATTGTTGACCGATTAAAAAGTTACGGAGTACAATTTGAAACTGTAGAAATTATAAATCCTAATGCAACTGACAAACTCTCTGGTAAAACCTTTGTTGTTTCAGGTGTTTTCGAAGAATTTTCGAGAGATGATTTGAAAAAAGCCATCGAAGACAATGGCGGAAAAGTAGGCAGTTCCATCTCGGCAAAAACGGACTATGTGGTAGCTGGAGCCAATATGGGACCAGCAAAATTGGAGAAAGCCGTTAAGTTAAATATTCCGATTATTTCGGAAAATGATTTCAAAAAAATGATAGAATAAATCTGAATAGACCTTCACTCATTGAAGTGATTTAAACTTATTTTGATAATTAAAAAGGGTTGACGAAATTTGTGTTGCAAAACATAATCATTTCAAAATCAACCCT
>JAAFGY010000034.1 GCA_010365135.1 Flavobacterium sp. | reverse complement strand
TATTGAAGCAGTTTTATTATTTTAGAAACTGAAATTAATCAAATTCAAATTAATCAAATAATGATCTAATTTCTTTTTCAGTCTTACCAACTTTCTGTTGAATTTTTCCCCAGGTTTCATCTTCTTTTCCTTCTTCAAACAACAAATCGTCATCGGTTAGTTCGGCATACTTTTGTTTGAGTTTTCCTTTTAACTCGTCCCATTTTCCATTAATCTCTTTTGAATTTGGCATAACTATTTAAGTTTTAAATTATTATTTATTTGATTACAAAGTTCGAAATAAATAGAGCTAAAAATGTTATATAATTCAGAATAAAAGTTATATAATTCAGATTATTTTTAAAATTTGATTGGCAAAAATATAGAGATTAGTAAAAGAATTATATTTAAATTAAAGATTAAATGAATTGCATTAAAAATACTGGTGTTTAATTACTTAATGATTTAATATAGATTTAATCTATTGTGATTTTATGCTCTAAAAATGGTCTTTCTAATGCCAATTAATACAATTATAAATACAGAGTAAAGAACAAAAAAAGGAATAATATATTCAATCCAATGTAGTGGTAACATTATGGCAATAAGGAGCAATTGAAACCCCAATCCATAAATAGAAACAAAGGTCATAAACCAGTTTGGAAACGTTTTTATCTTATAAGCATCCTTATCTAATGTGTGAATTATTTTGTCAAATACTCCGTATACGATGGTGTAAATTCCAAACAAAATATCGACTGATTTTTGAGTTTCTCCCGGCAAAGCTTGCGGCGATTTGTCTTCAAAAATTTTACTAGTCTTGTCTCCGCCAATTGATTTATTTCTTAAAATCACATAATAATAATTGTATAAAGTGCCTTGCAATTGGACGCAAAAAAACGCTAAAATTGTCATCCAAAATGAAGTTTTCGTGACGTAAAATAGAGTCATAAAAATTAAAAAATTTAAGACAATATCGAACACACTATCGAGGTATCTTCCAACGTAGGAAGGCGTGTTTTTTACTCTAGCCAATTCCCCATCAACAGCATCAATAATAGATTTGAGAATAAGAAAAAAACTAGCCAAATAGTAATGATTATGCAAAATGCAGTAAATGGCAATCAGGCCACAAACTCCAAAAAGCAGTGTAATATGAATGGGCGTGAAGCGGGTTTTTTTTAATTGATTTGCAAAAAATATTGCAATCGGTCTTCCGTAATCCGATAAATCCAGAAATTTATCTTCAGCAGCAAGTTTAGACATTTATAGATGTTGAACAATAGAATGTGACAATATAGTCGGGTAAATATAGTAAAAAACTTATTTTGAAATTCGATGCAAAGTATAGGTCATTGTCGCAACCAAAAGGAAAGCCATAACTTGATGAGTCAATCCTAGCCAAAGCGGAACGCTATAAAGCAAAGTAAAAACGCCTAATCCAAATTGTAAAAACACAATAATTACCAATGCGTTAATGCCCGACTTTTGATTTTTATTCAAATCAAATTTATGACTTTTGAAAGCCAAGAGCAATATAAATCCGACTACAACATAAGCTAAAGTTCGATGCACAAATTGAACGCCGCTTTTGCCTTCAGTAAGCCTTTGTAGCCATGTGTCTTTTTCTAAAATTACACTTTCGTGAAGGAACTGTCCATCGCTCATTAAGGGCCAATGATTGTGAATTAATCCGGCATTCAAACCCGCAACAAAACCACCGTAAATAATTTGTATCAGTAGAAAAACCAATGCATATCGAGCAATATTTCTAAGTGGAGGAATGGGATTATTTCTTTCTGGATAAATCAAATCCAAAGCTACCCAAAGCGTGTAGGCAAAGGTTATGAAAGCAAAAGTTAAATGTAATGAAAGTCTAAAATGGCTTACATCTGGGTTATCAATTAAGCCGCTTCGTACCATAAACCAACCCAAAAATCCTTGAAATGCGCCCATCGTGAGTAGAATTATGCATTTTTTTAATGTTTCGCTGGAAAGCCTTTTCTTGATAAGAAAATAAACAAAAGGAATGATGAATGCCAATCCAATAATTCGTCCTATAAAACGGTGAAACCATTCCCAAAAATAGATAAATTTATAATCGTCCAATTGGAAATCATTATGAACGTTGATTTTTTGATATTCTGGAAATTTCTTGTATTGTTCGAATGTGTCTTGCCATTTGGCTTCCGATAGCGGAGGAAAAGTATCGGTTACTAAATGCCAGTCGGTCATTGACAAGCCTGAGTTGGTCAAGCGGGTAATTCCGCCCACCACGACCATTATAAACAATAATAAGCAACCTGAAAGCAACCAGATAATTACGGATTTATTTTTATTTTTCATTTTATTGTATTGGAAAGTCTTGAGGATTTTGACGGGTGTCCCAGATGTCAAGAATTGTAATTTTGGTGTCGGAAACATGGTAAATGACTTCGAAGTGGCTCACGAATTTTAGTCTAATATTTTTAAATTCAGTAGGCTTTCCTGTTTCGTGTAATAAAGAGACTTGATTGATGGATTCATTAAATAAAATGTTTAATTTATTACTGTAAACTCTTGATTTATTTCTTTTATTCCAATATTCAAAAATAGATCTTCTCGAAACTTGTGCGTCAATACTCCATACGATTTTTAAAGCCATTTCTGTATGTCTATTTCAGCTTCTTCATCAGTCATTATATTTCCTGTTTTAGATTGCTCTAAAGAATTTAGAATTCTTTTTCTTTGTTCAGGAGTAAAAATGTGAACTTCTTCTAATAGTTCTTGAATTTCTTTTTGAGCTTCTTCATCAGAAATGCATTCACCATTTTCAACTTGTTGGAGGGCAAGATTTATTTTTCGTTTCTCTTCTGTCGAAAAAACTCTAATTCTTTCATAGATTGCTGGAGGCTCGTTGGCTATCAAATTTGAATCATAATCGTTAATAACTTCTTTAATTTTATTCAAAAGAATGACATCGTCAGTTGCAATGATTTTAGCAATGATTTCTAATTTTAATTCGGCTATATTCATAATCAAATATTTTTATAAAATTAAGAATTTTTAAATAGATGACGACTAAACAATACTTAAACTTTCTTCAGACCTAATTTTGCTCCACGCTTCAATACAAAATCATAAGCCGCTTGATATTCATTTGGAATTTCGCCTTCTAAAATAGCTTCTTTTACTGCTTCTTTCAGCACTCCAATTTCGCGGGAAGGTTGCAAATTAAAGATTTCCATAATTTCTTCACCAGAAATAGGAGGCTGAAAATTACGAACCTGATCGCGCTCTTCCACTTCCACAATTTTTTGGCGAACAATCTCAAAATTTTGATGGTATTTCTTGAATTTATTGGGGTTTTTGGTCGTAATATCGGCTTCGCACAATGTCATCAAACTTTCTACATCTTCGCCAGCATCAAAAACCAAACGACGCACGGCCGAATCTGTTACCATATCTTCCGACAAAACAATAGGACGCGAACTCATCATCACCATTTTTTGCACAAATTTCATTTTGTGGTTCAATGGCATTCGCAATCTTTCGAAGATTTTCTTTGCCATTTTTCCGCCTAAGAATTCGTGACCGTGAAATGTCCAACCTTGTTTTTTGTTGAACCGTTTGGTTGGTGCTTTTCCAATATCGTGCAATAAGGCCGACCAGCGCAACCAAACATCGTCCGTGTTTGGGCAAATATTATCGACTACTTCCAGCGTGTGGTAAAAATTGTTTTTATGGGTTTGCCCTTCTATTTCTTCCACTTGATTCAAAGCCGTTAATTCAGGAAGAATAATATCCAACAGTCCTGTTTTGTACAACAGTAAAAATCCAACGGATGGTTTGTCTGTAGAAAGGATTTTATTCAATTCATCGACAATTCTTTCGCCCGAAATGATTTTGATTCTTTCAGCGTTTTTGGTAATGGAGTTTAAAGATTCTTCTTCAATTTCAAATCCCAATTGGCTGGCAAAACGAATTCCTCTCAACATTCGCAGTGGATCATCAGAAAAAGTGATGTCTGGATCGAGCGGTGTTTTGATGATTTTATTTTTCATATCTTCCAATCCATTGAAAGGATCGGATAATTCACCAAAATTATCTTTGTTTAAGGATAACGCCAACGCATTGATGGTGAAATCCCGACGGTTTTGGTCGTCTTCCAAGGTTCCGTTTTCTACAACTGGATTTCTACTTTCAAGATTGTAAGACTCTTTTCTAGCGCCAACAAATTCGATTTCTGTATCTTCAAATCGTAACATTGCCGTTCCATAAGTTTTAAAAATCTGAACTTTTGGTTTTTTCGGAAGCAATTCCGAAACTTTTAAAGCCAATTCTATTCCGCTTCCCACGGCAACAACATCGATGTCTTTTTTGAAATCACGTTCAAGAAGTAAATCTCTCACGAAGCCGCCAATGACGTAGCTTTCGAGTTGAAGTTCTTGAGAAGCTTCAGAAATTATTTTGAATATTGGATTTTGAAGTGCTTTTGTGTAATTCATTTTGATTTCTATTTTGTCATTCCGAGGTACGAGGAATCTCATAACGAGAGCAACTAATGAGATTCCTCGTACCTCGGAATGACAAACAAAAGTATGAAACTTTATTTTCTAATAATTTTAACCTGACTGTCTGCACTCAATTTTATAATGGTCGATGGTTTTCCTGCAATTTTATCGCGGTGCAAATTTACAACATAGTCCACACCTTTTATAATTTCGGGGCTAATATCTTTGAAGGCAATAGGAGTGGGCTGTCCCGAGATATTTGCTGATGTTGAAACCAATGGTTTTCGCATCTTTTCCATTAATTTGAAGCAGAAAGGTTCCTTTACGATTCGGATTCCTAGGGTATTATCGGTGGCGATTAAATTCGGTGCTACATTTCTCGGTTTGTCAAGAATCAACGTGGTTGGTTTTTCGGATAAATCTATTATTTGCCACGCTACTTCTGGAATGTCCTTGAAAACATTGTACATCATTTTTTCGCCATTCATCAAGCAAATCATACTTTGTGTTTCGGCTCTTTGTTTGAGTTTATAGATTTTGGCAACCGCTTCAGCATTCGTGGCATCGCAGCCAATTCCCCAAACGGTGTCCGTTGGGTAAAGGATAATTCCGCCTTCTTTTATTATTTCGTATGCTTTGTGTACTTCTTCGTTTATCATAATTTAATGATTTTTTGTAAAATCAATGTCTTTTATAAGTTTTAAAAAGCCCTATAAAAGACATTTTTTATATACTTTTAAATATTCTGCTGCTGCAATTTTCCAATCGAAACTATCCGCTCTTTCTTTTAATAAGAGTTCAAGTTCTGATTTGTTATTATTAAAACTATTTAGCGAATCAAATAGAATATTTTTCATATATTCTGGATCAAAATTTTCCCAGTAATAGGCATTTTTTCCACCGATCTCGGGCAATGAAGTTTTGTCAGAAAGGAATACTGGTTTGCCGAATTTCATTGCCTCAATAGGAGGAAGTCCGAATCCTTCGCGGATTGAAGGAAATAAAAAGGCAGTACAATTTTTTAGATAATATTGCTTTTCTATTTCGGACACTTTTCCTGTAAGAAATACTCTATTTTCTAATTTATTTTCACTAATACAATTTTTAATCTCTTCACCATACGGTTTGTCGTTATTTCCAGCTATTATAAGATTGAAGTCCGAAATATGAACCATCATTTTTACTATGGACTGAAAGTTTTTTCTTTCTAGAAAATCACCAATTGAAAATAAAAATGGTTTGTCAGAATTAAGGTTTGGTACAAAATCCGAAGTGTCTAATATAGTTGAAATAGGATTTCCATTATGAATTATGTATTCGGGAATATTCGGAACGTTGAAATATTGATGTGTTTGTTTTTTTGCAAATTCTGAAATATAGGTTATCGCAGTAGATTTTTTTAGTTTTTCAATAAAAGCTAAATTTCGTTTATGGTTCATATCCGATGAAATTTCCTCTACAAAGTTTACATCATGAACGGTTAAAAGATATTTAGTGTCATATCGAGGTTCAATTTTAGAATTTTGATTAACGGAATGCCATAAGTCATATTTTTTTAATACTCTGAAATTCTCATATCGATGGTGGCCATAATAACGACGATATTTGAATTTATTACCAAATTCAGATTTTAATTCATTTGGTTTTTTAGAATTAAGATAAAGTTCTAAATTATCAAAAGGAAGCTGCTCCAACCCTTTTATTAATTCATAATTGAATGTTCCAAATCCAGTTGATCTATTATTTATATTATGTGTTTCTAAAAAAACGCTTTTTTTTCGTGTCATTGCAATAATTTTCGACGAAAATACAATATTTATTTGAAGTCTAATATTCTGTGCGTATTTTTGTAAACTATAAAAAACAATTATGATTTTTAAAATAAATCCAGTTTTCGTTGATGTTATTTCTGATATTTCTGAATGTGTAAATCATTTCAATTCAAAAGGAAAACTTTTTGGCGACGGCCAAAGAAATAAAATCAAACTTTTTGAATTAGAAGGTAAAACCATCAATATTAAATCCTTCAAAATTCCGCATTTTATTAATAAAATTGCCTACAAATATTTCAGGAAATCCAAAGCCAGACGCTCTTTTGAATATGCTACCACTTTGTTAACAAAAGGAATTGGAACACCAGAACCTATTGCTTATTTTGAAAATTACGACTTCATAGGACTCCAGGATAGTTATTATGTGAGCGAACATCTTGAATGTGATTTGACGTATAGAGAATTGGTCGAAATTCCAAATTTTCCAGATAATGAAAATATTTTAAGACAATTTACCCAGTTTTCATTTGATTTGCACGAGAAAGGAATTGAGTTTTTAGATCATTCTCCAGGTAATACTTTGATTAAAAAAAATTCCCAAGGAAAATACGATTTCTTCTTAGTCGATTTGAATCGAATGAATTTTCACGACAGTATGGATTTTGATTCCAGAATGAAAAACCTCAGTCATTTGACTCCCAAAAAAGAAATGATTGCCGTTATGAGCAACGAATATTCTAAATTATATACTGCTCAAACCCAAGCAGAAATTTTTGAAAAAATGTGGTTTTATACCAATGATTTTCAAGAACGTTTTGCAAAGAAACGACGATTGAAAAAGAAATTAAAATTTTGGAAATCCTGACACTATAGATTTTGTTTCAAAAATAATTCTATTTTATCCTTGAACAGTTCAGGTTCGAATTCTTGATATAAAGAAAGAGCATTTTTTTTGAGCTCTTTCTCTGTTTTTGAAGACAATAATTGGGGTTTAAAATCATTCAAATGCACCGAAATATGATGTTTCCCATCTTCTAATGTGGCCCAAATTTTCTTTTCAATCCAAGGCGAAAAAATAATAAAAGAGGATTTTCCCAAAGCTTTTGCCATATTTATGGCACCTCCATCGTTGCCAATAATCAAGTCACAATTATTCATAATGGCTATAAAGGAACGTAAATCATTGCCCAATAAATCGAAATAAATCTTTTCCTGTGTAGTAGGTTTGCAGGCATCAAAAACGATTTTAGCGTCCTTAATTTGCTTTGGAAAATAATTGAAAAGAATATTCACCTCTTGACTATCGGCAATGTAATCAACTATTTTTGCCATATATTCCAATGGATAAGTTTTTAGTTTTTCGCTTCCCAGCAGGCTTATCATTACTGTTTTTCTGTCTTTCCTTAACTGATGTTGTTCAAAAAGAGCGATTGCATCTTGATTTTCTTTATCGGTTACATATAATTTGGGAAAAGGATCAATGTCAATTTTCAAGTCAAGTGGTTCCAACAATGAAAGACGTCTTTCAATAGCCAAGCCCAAATTTGTTTTTGGAAATTCGGCAAAGTGAACATTGTCAGTGTATAAAAAAGTGCGACCAAATTTTTTATAAGAAATTTTTCTTTTGGCGCCACTCAATAAAACAATTAGCCAACTTTCTAATTTGGAATACGCATCTATTATTAAATCGTATTTAAAATTACGAATTTCATAAGCTAAATTTAAGAATTCTCTTTTGCTTTTTCTATGTTTTTCTTGAAATATAAGAACGTTATCAATTTTAGAATTGCCTTCCAAAACCGGAATGGTCGATTCGTAAACTAAATAATCGATTTGTGCATTTGGATAAGCTTTTCGCAAATTATTGCAAATGATACTGCTTACCAGCACGTCGCCAATCATTTTTTGTTGTATAACTAGTATTTTCATAGTATAAAAAAACCTCCCTTTTTGAGGGAGGAATGTACAATATTTTTCTGAAATAGATTAAATGGCTACGTCATATTCGCGCAACGCATTATTCAAGGATGTTTTCAAATCAGTTGAAGGTTTACGAGTACCTATAATCAAGGCACAAGGCACTTGAAAATCTCCAGCAGCGAATTTTTTAGTATAACTTCCAGGAATTACAACCGAACGAGCAGGAACAAATCCTTTTCTTTCAACAGGAGTTTCTCCAGTAACATCAATAATTTTGGTAGAAGCAGTCAAACAAACATTGGCTCCAAGAACGGCTTCTTTTCCAACGTGAACACCTTCAACAATGATACAACGAGAACCAATAAAAGCTCCGTCTTCAATAATTACGGGTGCAGCTTGCAATGGCTCGAGTACACCACCAATACCAACTCCTCCAGAAAGGTGAACATTTTTTCCAATTTGGGCACAACTACCCACAGTTGCCCAAGTATCGACCATTGTTCCAGAATCGACATAAGCGCCAATGTTTACGTAACTTGGCATCATGATTACGCCGTTAGCCAAAAAAGCTCCATAACGAGCTGATGCTCCAGGAACTACACGAACTCCTTTTTCTGCATAGTCTCTTTTCAACAGCATTTTGTCGTTGTATTCGAAGATTCCAGCTTCTAATGTTTCCATTTTTTGAATTGGAAAATAAAGAACAACAGCTTTTTTTACCCATTCGTTTACTTGCCAACCTTCACCAACAGGCTCGGCAACACGCAATTTTCCTGAATCTAATAATTCGATAACGGCTCTAATGGCATCAGTAGTTTTTGTTTCTTGCAACAAAGCACGGTTTTCCCAAGCTTGTTCTATTATGGATTGTAATTCGTTCATTTTAGTTAAATTTTTGGCAAAGATAGGTTTTTTGACCAAAAGCAAAAAGGCAAATCGAATGGAAAATGTTATATATTTGTACTTTAAATCGGAACGATTATGGAAACCATTAGTTCGTTTTCTTCGGATGAATTGAGAATAGTTGAAGAGGATACAAATTTTGATGAAAATAAGAGAGAACTTGAAATTGCTTATGCTAAAATGAAAAGTGGAATTCAAAATTTTATACCATTGAAGAAGTTGATGCAATTTTAGACAAAACTATTTCAGAGTATGAAAATTAAATTTAACATCTAAGCTAATTGCGATAGTTTGATTTTTTTGTCATTCCGACGAAGGAGGAATCACATTAGTTACTCTCATTATGAGATTCCTCCTTCGTCGGAATGACAAATTGGGAGTTTTTTTTAATCAAAATCCCTTTATATTACATTCATAAAATGCCAAGAATCCTCTCCATAGATTACGGACAAAAACGCACCGGAATAGCCGTTACAGATGAATTGCAAATCATCGCTTCGGGATTGACGACCATTCCATCAGTCGCGGCAATTGCTTTTTTAAAAGATTATTTTTCGAAAGAAAAGGTAGAAGCGGTATTGATTGGTGAACCCAAACAAATGAACGGTGAACCTTCGGAAAGTGCTAGCATTATAAAGGGATTCGTGACCCATTTTACCAATCATTTTCCAGATATGAAAGTCATTCGCGTGGACGAGCGTTTTACTTCGAAAATGGCTTTTCAATCAATGATTGATAACGGAATGAAAAAGAAACAACGCCAAAACAAAGCACTAATTGATGAAATATCGGCTACGATAATGCTTCAGGATTATTTGACGCGAAAAATGTTTTAAGAGGATTAATTTCGGTTTGTGGCTGAGGTTTCATTAACACTTTTGTTGTTTTTACTATGTTTTCAGATAAATTGACGAGCCAAATTAGTTGCTCAATGACCAGTTGTGCTTCTTGCAATTTTAATTGAAATGCTTCTTCATCCATTGGAATTCCTTCTTTTAACTCTCTTACTCGGATGTTTTTTAATTCGGTAAAACGAATTTCTAAATCGGCTTTGTCTGTTTTTTCGGACTCATCAATTGACTTTTCATTCAAAAGCGTCATCGCATTATTTAGGTTTTTAGCAACAGCATTCACCACGACATTAAATGCCTTTGAGGCAGAAGTAGTTGTATGAGATTGAATGTAAGTTCCCAACGAAGCTGATGATGAAAGCAAAGTATGGTTGAGTACAGCTAGTTTATACACTTGTGGGAGTTGTTTTTGTTTTGATTTTGGTTCTTGTGCCATTCTCAGAAATGAGGACATCAAATTTCCAATTTCGATAAAAGCATTTTTTCTTGCCAGTCGATATGAAGTGGAAACTTCACTTTTTTTGTTATACAATATTGAGATTTCTTTTAAATAATTTTGGTTTGCTTGGATAGAATTTTTTAAATAAATTGGAATATTTAGAAATTCCCACGACGGCCATAAAAAGTGATTAGCAAGAAAGGCCAAACTACTTCCAACTAGCGTGTCTATGATACGGTATTGGATAACTTCTTCAACATTTGGCGTTAATAATCCATAAACAAAAACAATGTACATCGTGACAAATGTTGCGCTAATTTTGTAATTAGTTTGTGTAAACGAAAATCCTAAAAGTATGGAAAGAATGGTTAAGGCACTAATAATTATGTTATTATGAATAAAAAATAAAATCCCAAAAGCGATAAGTCCTCCTACAATTGTTCCAAATATCCTGTCAAACGACCTTGATTTTGTCAACCCATAACCCGGACGCATAATCACAACTATGGTGAGCAAAACCCAATATTCGTTATGAAAGGCAAGCACTTTGCTAATGATAAACCCCAATAAAATAGTTACCGTCAATCGTAAAGAATGCCTAAAAAGTGTAGAGGAAAAGCTTAAATTTTCGAATAATGTGCTCCAAAGATAATATTGAGGAGTCAGGAATTTTTCCAAATCTTTATCTCTTCCATTAAATTCATAGGAATTAAGTTTTGAGGCAAAGGCACGTTGTACAATTTTTATTTTTTCTACCTGTTTTTCAGCATATTGCATCATTGTAGTTAGCATAAAAACGCCTTCGGAAGCATCCTTTTTTTCTAAGATATTGCTATAGTGGGTAATGGCAAGTTCCAAAGCATTCAAATCTCGAATTAAATTTGTTTTTGGGATGTAATTGTTTTTGTTTTTTACACTTTTGGAAAGTTTTTTTAAATTAGATGCAAGATTATAAGCCAAAGTTTGATAAGTGAGTAAAACTTCGGGATGCTTATCAAATTTTTGATGTAATTTGTTGTGGTCAAAAGAAGTAGAAAGTGCCAATTCCAAAATTTCTACCAATGAAATAAAAACGATGAGTAGTTTTCTATTTTGGTTTGAAGTTCCAGAATAATCGCTGTTTAATACTTGTCTAATGTTCTCGTGAATATCATTTAATTCCACCTGAAGATGCAATTGTTTTTCGATAATCGCCTTTTTATCGGCAGTTGGAACCCAAAGATCACCTCTTAATTTTAGATATTTTGCTGTTAATTTTATGCATTCCACTATTTGCAATTCGAGATAGCGATAGGGTTTTACGTAATTAAAAATAAGTGAGACCGCGAGGTAAAAAAGTCCTCCAACCAATAATAATCCTGCATGTAGAAACATTTCTCGACCCGTGCCTAAATGTGCAAATGCCAACGAAACCGATAGTAAAGCAGAAAAGGAAACTACGGTTCCCCGTTTTCCATATACAGAAAGCAAGGCCAAGAAAAAAATCGATATGGCTAGAAACGGATAAAAAATCCAAGGATAAGGATAGGTAATATTGACCAATAGGTTTGCACCAGAAATAATTAACAACGTCACAAAGATTCCTCTAATTTTGTCCTTTAAACTACTAGGAATATCGCTTGGATAGGTTAAAAAAGCACCGAGGGCAATCGTGAAACCTATTTGAAAATCCCCAATAAATGTAAATAATAAAACAGGCGTAACTGCTGCGATCGTTATTTTCAGCGCATTGGTAAAATAGGAACTGTCAGTAAATTTTTGAATTTGGCTTATCATAAATTACGTGTTGTTGACAAAGGTAAGAATTGTGTGATATTATTTCTACTTTAATTGACTATGATTTCAAAACAAAATTTAATTATCAGTTCAGGATAATTGAATGTCTATTTTTTTACTATTTTTGCGGACTGAAATAAGGAGAAAGAAATTTTGAATTTACAGAAAATAATATTTAATACAACAATAATGATTTTACCAATTCTAGGATATGGCGATCCAGTTTTAAGAAAAGTTGGGGAAATTCTTTCACCGGAATATCCGAACTTGAAAGAGACGATTGCCAATATGTATGAGACGATGTACAATGCTTATGGAGTGGGTCTTGCAGCGCCACAAATAGGGTTGAGCATTCGTTTGTTTGTTATTGACACTACTCCTTTTGGCGACGATGAAGATTTACCATTAGATGAACAACAGCAATTAAAAGGATTTAAACGCACTTTTATCAATGCCAAAATGTTGAAAGAAGAAGGCGAAGAGTGGGGTTTCAACGAAGGTTGTCTTAGTATTCCTGAAGTGCGTGAAGACGTTTATAGAAATGAAAAAATCACTATTGAGTATTGTGATGAAGATTTCAACATTAAAACCGAAGTTTTTGACGGCTTGATTGCCAGAGTTATTCAACACGAATACGATCATATTGAAGGAATTTTGTTTACCGATTTGATTTCGTCATTAAAGAAAAAATTAATCAAGAAAAAATTGCAAAATATAATGGATGGCAAAACCAGACCCGATTATAGAATGAAATTTTGCAACAAAAAAGGAAGATAAAAAAATTTACGAATTCGGAATTACGAATTCTACAAATGGACAAATACATTAATAATCAAATACATAGTTTAAAATGAATTTAGAAAAAATATTATCTATATCCGGAAAGCCAGGTTTATATGCATTAAAAGTGCAAACACGTGCAGGATTTATAGCTGAATCTTTGGTTGACGGAAAAAAAATCAGCGTTGGATTGAAAGTTAATGTAAGTTTATTGTCGGAAATTTCGATTTACACCATCAATGAAGAAAAACCTTTGTCGGAAGTAATGCGAAATATTGCCATCAAAGAAAATGAAGGTCCTGCGATTTCCCACAAAGAAGATAATGCTACATTAGTAGCTTATTTTGCTGAAATTCTTCCAGAATATGATTCAGAACGAGTGTATCCTTCAGATATTAAAAAGGTCTTGAATTGGTATAACTTACTTCAATCAAAAGGATTGGTTTCTAAAGAAGAGCCTATAATTGAGAATGCCGAGGAAATAAAAGAAAGCGTCGTTGAAGAAGTAGTTGCTGAAAAAGCTCCAGCAAAAAAAGCAAAAACCAAGAAAGCATAATTTAACTTTCTAAAATATATTTTAATCCTGTCACGATGTTTTCCTGACAGGATTTCTTATTTTTACACAAAACCCACATACCATGAACTCCAAACAAAACCAACTTCAAGCTTTCGAACGATTATTGAATATAATGGACGATTTGCGCGAAAAATGTCCTTGGGACAAGAAGCAAACGCTCCAAACTTTACGCCATTTGACCATCGAAGAAACCTACGAATTGGGCGATGCTATTTTGGACAATGATTTGAACGAAGTCAAGAAAGAATTAGGAGATTTGTTATTGCATATTGTTTTTTATGCCAAAATAGGAAGCGAAACCAATGATTTTGACATTGCCGATGTTTGCAACGAAATTTGCGAAAAACTCATTCATCGTCATCCTCATATTTATAGCGATGTTGTGGTGAAAGATGAGGAAGAAGTCAAACAAAATTGGGAAAAACTCAAACTCAAAGAAGGTAAAAAATCAGTTCTAGAAGGCGTTCCGAAAAGTTTGCCAGCATTAGTAAAAGCCAGTAGGATTCAAGACAAAGTAAAAGGAGTGGGATTTGATTGGGAAGAGCCTCATCAGGTTTGGGATAAAGTTCAGGAGGAATTAGCAGAATTTCAGATAGAAGTTGAAGCTGGAAATCAAGAAAAAATGGAAGCCGAGTTTGGAGATGTTTTGTTTTCAATGATTAATTACGCTCGGTTTTTAAACATCAATCCTGAAGATGCTTTGGAACGAACCAATAAAAAATTCATCAAAAGATTTCAATATTTAGAAAGCAAAGCTGGGGAATTAGGGAAACCCTTAATGGATATGACCTTGGCTGAAATGGATGTTTTTTGGGAGGAAGCCAAGAAACTATAAGTGAAAAAAGTAAAAAAAAGAGGCTTTTTTCAAGGCCTCTTTTTAATGAATTAATAATCATAAAATACTAGTTAGTAATGCAGTCTTGAATAATTTCCCTCCATTTTTTTGCCAATTGGTGGTCTTCGTGCAAACAAACTTGTCCCATTTGGTCGTTTTCGATTTTGTAAAAAGGAATGGATTCTGTTCTTTTATCCTTTTTATGTTGAAATTCAAAATCAATTTTTTCAATGGTATTGGAATTGCCTTCGGCTGTAATGGCAAGTTTGCAGGATTCAACGGTGCTTAAGTCTATAAAATAAGCCTCTTCTTCTTTTTGGTTAAAATTCATTAAAAGGAAACCTTTGTTTTTTTCGTCCAAAGCCAATACTTTTTTGTTTTGTGTTTCTGTTTTTTCAAATTTGAAACGATTGTTTTGGCTGAATTTGTTCATTATTTCCTTGATTTTACCCTTGTTAACTGCGTTTGATCGCATCGCATAGAAAATGGGGATTCCGATTAAAATTGTTATAATAAGGCCTATTATTGTGACAGATGTATCCATGTGTTTTTGTTTTTTTGAGATTAGTTTAAGCATAAAAGGAACTCAATATCGAAAAGATATTAGCTCAAAAGAAGAAAAGCTATTTCTTCTACAGTACAGGAAAATGCTTTAAATTACCAAAAAATATGGAAAGGAAAGAGTAGGAGCGAAACCCTTTCACATCGATTGATGTCTTGGTTCGCAAAAAAGGTAAAAGAGGTTCCGATTTTTAAATCAGGAATAGCTACGAGATAATTTTTTAAATATTTCGAAAATGAAAAATTCGAAGTCTTTTGAACATGAGTAAAGGTATTGCTCGCTTGAGGTTCAATAAAAAATGTAGAATGAATGCTGCTTGAAGAAGAAAGAGAAGATTCAGGTTTTTCGAGTTGAACTTTGTTAATAGAAACTTCGTTTGCGCTGAAAGCAAATAAAAAAGCTACTGTAAATCCAATAAAAATAATCGTTTTCTGAATCCAATTCATTTTACAAAATTAAAATTTGCAGAGAACTTTGCTCTATTTTTTTTAATAAATGAAAGTTAAAGTTTTAGATTTTGGAATCTGCTAAATTGATTATTTGCAAAGATTTGAGATGGATTTTGAGGTGTTGAAGAAATCGTGGACTTATCATTTAAGCACAAAAAAAACGGCTAGTAGTAAAGTCGTTTTTATTTATAAAACATTTTAAGTAAATTCTAGATTAATCGGCAATTCTTTTCAGTTTATTCAAGTCTTTGATGACTATCTTTTTGCCAATCAATTCAATCAATCCTATTTTATTAAAATCAGACAGCAATCGGATGCAACTTTCGGTGGCAGTACCAATCATTCCTGCCAATTCTTCTCGAGAAAGTTGAATACGTAAAGAACCATCATCGTTTTTGCCAAAAGATTCTGAAAGATATACTAATGTTTCTGCTAAACGTTCTTTTACTGTTTTTTGGGAAATTGAAATCATATGCTCACTGGCATCTTTCAAATCGCCACAAATCGTTTTCATCATATTCATTGAAAACTGGTTGTTTTTGTCAAACATATTGATTACTTCGCTTCTGGGAATGAAACAAACTTCCATATCTTCAAGAGCTACGGCACTTAAATTAGCAGGTTCATCACTAATCATGGATCGTTGTCCAAGTAATTCTCCGGGCTTAATCAATTTTATAATTTGATCTTTTCCGTTCGGACTTAATTTTGATAATTTACAAACGCCCGATGTAATACAAAATATCCCATTGACACTGTCTCCTTCTTCAAAAATAGGATCTCCTTTTTTGATGTTGTAGGAAGTTTTACAATCGGCAAGTTTTAGCAGTTCGTCCTTATTAAGAGCTCTTAAGGAACTTAATTCTCTGACGATGCATTGTTCACATTTACCCATGGGAGAAAAATATTAATATGAATTGCAAATCTACAAAATTATATGATATTTATCATATTTTTAATTTATTCACCTACTATATTTGTGACTTATAAAAATAGAAAAATTTATGGAGGGAAGAAGCTGTTTCCACTGTGGGCTGGACGTTATAAAAGAAGATGAAATTGTCTTTGATGAAAAAGTTTTTTGTTGCAATGGTTGCAAAACCGTGTACGAAATTTTTAGTCAAAATGATATGACTTGCTATTATGACTTCGAAAAATCGCCAGGAGCAACTCCGTTAGATATCAAAGGAAAGTATGATTTTTTAGATAATGAAAGTATCGTTTCGAAACTTTTGGAATTTCAGGAAGATAAAACCGCAATTGTTTCTCTCAATATTCCTCACATTCATTGCAGTTCATGTATTTGGATTCTCGAAAACCTTCAAAAACTACAAAAAGGCATTAGTACTTCTCAAGTGAATTTTCCTGAGAAGAAAGTTCGAATTACTTACAATACCGAAGCTGTTTCTCTCCAAAAAATTGTTCATTTATTGAGTTCCATTGGTTATGAACCCTACATTAGTTTGGAAAACTATGAAACTGGAAAAAACAATGTCGATCGGAGTTTAACGTATAAACTGGGTTTGGCTTTCTTTTGTTTTGGCAACATTATGTTACTTTCTTTTCCTGAATATTTTGAAGTTAAAGAATTTTGGTTAGACACTTACAAGCCATTTTTTAGGTGGTTAATTTTTGCTTTATCATTGCCTTCTTTTTTGTATTCTGCCAGCGGTTACTATGTTTCAGCTTACAAAAGCATTAAATCAGGTTTATTGAATATTGATATTCCGATTGCTTTGGGAATAATTATTTTCTTCATCCGAAGTACTTTTGATATTGTTATGGATTATGGTTCTGGATTTTTTGATAGCTTGACAGGGCTGATTTTCTTTATGCTTTTGGGCAAGATGTTCCAAATAAAAACCTATAGTTTCTTGAGCTTCGAAAGGGATTTTAAGTCCTATTTTCCAATAGCAATTACCCGAATCAATAGCGACACTTCAGAGGAAAGCGTTCCAATTTATGATATCGTAAAAGGAAATCGACTTTTGATTAGAAATCAAGAGCTCATTCCAGTAGATGGAATTTTAATTTCTGAAAAAGCCGAAATTGATTACAGTTTTGTTACTGGAGAAGCCATTCCTATTACTAAAAAATCGGGAGATAAAGTTTTTGCTGGTGGGAAACAGATAGGAAAAGTAATCGAAATGGAAGTCTTGTTTTCTGTTTCCCAAAGTTATTTGACGCAATTGTGGAGCAATGATGTTTTTCAAAAAAAAGTAGAACAAAAGCACAAATCCATCACCGATAGTATTAGTCATTATTTTACGCCAGTGCTTTTAGTGATTGCTTTTGCCGGTTTTGGATATTGGATTTTTATTGATGCAAATATTGCTTTCAATGTTTTTACTGCGGTTTTAATTGTGGCTTGCCCTTGCGCTTTAGCTTTGACAGCTCCATTTACATTTGGAAATGTTTTGCGAATTTTAGGCAAAAAGAAATTCTATCTCAAAAATGCTTTGGTTATAGAACAATTGGCCAAAGTGGACACGATAGTTTTTGACAAAACGGGAACCATAACGACGAACCAAAAATCGAATATTTTTTATGAAGGAACGGCCTTTTCGGAGAAAAATTTAATTTTAATAAAAAATGTGCTACGAGCTTCGAATCATCCACTAAGTAGGATGTTATATGATTTTTTGCCTGAAAATAAAAAAATCAAAATAAATGATTTTGAAGAAATCACAGGAAAAGGAATTCAAGCCAATAGTGATGGAATCCAAATTCAGATTGGTTCGGCTGATTTTGTTGGCAAATCGATTGAAAATAGCCTACAGCAAACCTCGGTTCACATCAAAATTGATGGAATTTATTATGGAAAATACATTTTCAAGAATCAATATAGAGCGGGTTTAGAAACGCTGTTTAAGGAGTTAAGTACGAATTATAAAATCAAGGTTTTATCTGGCGATAATGAAGGGGAACGAGATAATTTGGCTACAATTTTGCCAAAGGAAACCGAATTAATTTTCAACCAAAAGCCAGAACAAAAACTGGAATTTATCAAAAAATTACAGCAGGAAGGCAAAAATGTTATGATGGTGGGCGATGGTCTTAATGATGCTGGAGCTTTGGCACAAAGTAATATTGGGATTTCAATTTCCGAAAATGTCAATGTTTTTTCTCCTGCTTGCGATGCGATTTTGGATGCCAATGAGTTTCAAAATTTGAATTATTTTTTAAAATTGTCCAAGAAATCGATCAAAGTAATAAAAATGAGTTTTGTGTTGTCATTATTGTACAATGTGGTAGGGTTGTCTTTTGCCATAACGGGGAATTTGCTTCCACTTGTAGCAGCCATTATTATGCCTTTGAGTACCGTGACGATTGTCAGTTTTGTTACAATTGCAAGTAATTTTTATGCTAGAATTTTAAAGTAAAAACGAATAAAAATTAAAATATTTTTATAAATTAGCCAAAATTTAAAGTATGACAATTATCATATTTCGATCGAGATCGATACCGTATTTTTGTTTTCTTAATTCCATCGCATGAGTGTCATATACCTCCTTATTTCTATCAGTATTTTAGTCGCTATTGTCTTTTTTATTGCCTTTGTAATGGCCGTAAAAAAAGGGCAATACGATGATGATTATACTCCCTCCGTTCGAATGCTTTTTGATGATGAATTGGTCAAAAAAGCCAATAGCGAAAATATAAAAATTACAGACGACCACCTTTAAACCTTAAACTTATTAACCCAATTAACAATAATTATTTATGGAAATGCAACAGTTTTATTATGACAACAAAATTGTAAAGAAATTCATTTACGCGACCATTGTTTTTGGTGTTGTGGGAATGTTAGTCGGGCTTATTTTGGCCACATTGTTTCTTTTTCCAAACATGACCGACGGGATTTCGTGGTTGAGTTTTGGTAGATTGAGACCTTTACATACCAATGCAGTAATTTTTGCTTTTGTGGGGAATGCAATGTTTGCCGGGATTTATTATTCACTTCAGCGTTTATTAAAAGCCAGAATGTTTAGCGACTTTTTGAGTAATTTGAACTTTTGGGGCTGGCAATTAATCATTGTTGCCGCAGCAATTTCTTTACCATTGGGTTACAGCACTTCCAAAGAATATGCTGAATTAGAATGGCCAATTGATATTGCCATTGCCTTAATTTGGGTCGCATTTGGTGTCAACATGATTGGGACTATTTTAAAAAGAAGAGAACGTCATTTATATGTTGCGATTTGGTTTTACATTGCCACATTCGTGACTGTTGCTGTTTTACACATTTTCAACAGTTTAGAATTGCCAATATCCATGACAAAAAGTTATTCCGTTTACGCTGGAGTTCAAGATGCTTTGGTTCAATGGTGGTACGGTCATAATGCAGTTGCTTTTTTCTTGACGACTCCATTTTTAGGATTGATGTATTATTTTGTTCCAAAAGTGGCGAATCGTCCGGTGTATTCATATAGACTGTCAATTGTTCACTTCTGGTCCTTAATATTTTTATATATCTGGGCTGGACCACACCATTTATTATATTCAGCGTTACCAACTTGGGCACAAAATTTAGGTGTTGTGTTTTCTATTATGTTGATTGCTCCATCTTGGGGAGGTATGATTAACGGACTTTTAACGCTAAGAGGAGTTTGGGATAAAGTGCGTGTTGACCCGGTTTTAAAATTCTTCGTTGTCGCAATTACCGGTTATGGTATGGCTACTTTTGAAGGGCCAATGTTGTCACTAAAAAATGTAAATGCTATTGCGCATTACACAGACTGGATTATTGCACACGTTCACGTTGGAGCCTTAGCTTGGAACGGATTTATGGCTTTCGGTATTATTTATTGGTTGATACCAAGAATGACCAAAAGTACCCTGTATTCTATTAAATTAGCCAATTTCCATTTCTGGATTGGAACCTTAGGAATTATACTTTATACAATTCCAATGTATGTTGCTGGTTTTACTCAAGCTTCAATGTGGAAACAATTTAATCCAGACGGAACCTTAACTTATGGTAACTTTCTTGAAACAGTAACTCAAATTATGCCAATGTACTGGATGCGAGCTATCGGAGGCGTACTATATCTTACTGGAATGTTGGTTTTGGTTTATAATATTATCCAAACTGTGAGAGCTGGTGAAAATATCGAAGATGAATTGGCGGAAGCTCCCGCATTGCAGCAAATTAGCGCTGGAAGAATTAAAGGCGAAAAATACCACGCTTGGTTAGAAAGAAAACCTATTCAATTGACCATTTTTGCTGTTATTGCAATTTTAATTGGTGGAATAATTCAAATTGTTCCCACAATTATGATTAAATCCAATATTCCAACAATTGCTACCGTAAAACCATATTCACCACTGGAACTGCAAGGTCGTGATTTATACATTCGTGAAGGATGTGTAGGTTGTCACTCACAATCCGTTAGACCTTTCCGTAGTGAAGTGGAACGTTATGGACCACAATCCAAAGCAGGGGAATTTGTTTACGATCACCCCTTTCTTTGGGGTTCTAAGCGTACAGGTCCAGATTTATTAAGAGAAGGTGGAAAATACAATGACAATTGGCATTTTAATCACTTTTGGAGTCCACAAAGTATTTCTGCAGGTTCCATTATGCCAGGGTATAAATGGTTGTTTGCAAACCATGCCATGGATATTTCAATGACGGAGAAAAAAATGCAAGCCATGAAAACGCTCGGTGTTCCTTATACCGAAGAACAAATCGCAAACGGACAAAAAGATTTGAGAACACAAGCTTTGAAAATTGAAGAAAGTTTGAAAAACGACCCTGACTTTGTGAAAAGTTATGACGAAAGCAAGAAAAAAGCGGAAGCCAGAGGAGAGACATTTGTACCAATGAATGAAAGAGAAGTCGTTGCCTTAATCGCATACATTCAAAGACTTGGAACGGACATCAAAGTAAAAACGACTAAATAACTAATTATGTTCGAGCAAATAAAACATAATTTGGAGACCATCGAAGGTATCGAGAGCTATCCTGTAACTGCTTTAATCATTTTCTTTGTCTTCTTTGTCGGACTTGCCTTTTGGGTTTTTTCATACAAGAAAGATAAAATTGAGGAAATGAGTCAAATTCCTTTGAACGACTAACCAAACCAAATATATAATTTTCAAAAATAGATTTAAAATGAAAAAATTAATCCCTTCATATTTAAGAGTTCTTGTTGTTTTCTTTGCGGTTTTTGCTGCAATGGAATATTTCATTGACTCGGGAGATAAACCAGCTTTTATTAAATTTCCAATGGTTGGTCTGTTTTTATTAGTATTTCTTTTCCTCTTAATAGCAATAGAGGTGACGATTAATGCAGTCGATACAATTACCTATCACTTGCTCACCGAGGAACAAAAAGCCAAACTAGACGAAACCAATAGTTTGAGTTTCAAAGATAGCGCATTCTACAAAAAAGTAGAAAATTTCCTAATCAAACCGAAAGGAATAGAAGAGGAGAGCGAATTATTATTAGACCACGATTACGATGGAATCAAAGAGTTGGATAACAATTTACCGCCTTGGTGGGTTTATTTATTCTATGGTTGTATCATTTTTGCGGTTGTTTATTTAGTTCGATTTGAAATAATGGGAGGCGATAATCAAGAAATGGAATTGAAAAATGAAATGGCACAAGCCCAAATAGATATTGCAGAATATAAAAAAACAGCTCCAGATTTAATGGACGAAAACACAGTGACTTTACTAACCGATGGTGCAGGCTTAGCAGCCGGTAAAGCGATTTTTACCGCTAATTGTATCCCTTGTCACAGAGCGGATGCAGGGGGACAAATTGGACCAAATTTAACGGATGACCATTGGATTTTAGGGGGTGGAATTAAAAATGTTTTTCACACTCTTGTAAATGGTGGTAGAGATGGGAAGGGAATGATCTCTTGGAAAGCTACATTAAAACCAAAACAGATGCAAGAAGTAGCCAGCTATGTGTTGTCGTTAAAAGGAAGTAATCCTGTAAATCCAAAAGCTCCCGATGGCGAAATATGGATTGATCCTACTGCACCTAAAACAGTAGCGACTACTTCTACTATAGTTGATAGTACTGCAGTGAAAAAGTAACACTTTAACAACGAATAAACAGTTTTAAGCATAAAATCTTTGTCAAAATCACTAACTTTGGCAAAGATTTTTTGCTTAAATAAATACCTACATAATGTCAAAATTACCGGACGAAGCTTTCAGAGACACCATTGGAACAATAGATGAAGAGGGAAATAGAAAATTTATTTTCCCAAAAAAACCTTCAGGAAAATTTTACGATTATAGAAAGTGGGTGAGTTACGTTTTGCTCATTATTTTGGTTGCAAATCCTTTTATAAAGATTAATGGCAATCAGTTTATGATGTTTAATGTTCTGGAAAGAAGATTTAATATTTTTGGATTTCCATTTTGGCCGCAAGATTTTTACCTCTTTGTAATTTCGATGATTGTGGGTGTTGTTTTCGTGATCCTTTTTACCGTGATTTTTGGACGAATATTTTGCGGATGGATTTGCCCCCAAACCATATTTCTAGAAATGGTTTTCCGAAGAATAGAATTTTGGATTGAAGGTGATCGTGGCGCTCAAATTCGTCTAGAAAAACAAAAATGGAACGCTGAAAAGATCAGAAAGAAAACTGTAAAGTGGAGCATTTTTTTGATAATATCTTTTGTTATTGCCAATGTATTTCTAGCCTATCTTATAGGTAGTGACGAATTGATACAAATGATTGAAGATGGGCCACAAACGCATATCAGTACTTTATTTTCTTTGTTTATTTTCACCGGAATTTTCTACTTTATTTTCGCTTGGTTTAGAGAACAGGTGTGTATTATTGCTTGCCCTTACGGACGACTACAAGGGGTATTATTGGATGATAAATCCATCAATGTGGCTTATGATTTTGTTCGTGGAGAAAAAGAAATGGGAAGAGCCAAATTCAATAAACAAGAGGATAGAGCAGCATCTGGAAAAGGCGATTGTGTAGACTGCAAACAATGTGTGCACGTTTGTCCAACAGGAATTGATATTCGCAATGGAACACAATTAGAATGTGTGAATTGCACGGCTTGTATTGACGAATGCGATACCATTATGGAAGGTGTTGGTTTGCCAAAAGGATTAATACGATACGCTTCCGAAGATGAAATTGAGAAAAATTCCAAGTTCAAATTCACAGCCAGAATGAAAGGCTATTCGGCTGTGTTGTTTATTTTAATTGGAATATTAGCGGGATTATTATTTTTACGTACCGATGTGGAAGCTGTTTTTTTAAGACTGCCAGGTCAATTGTTTCAGCACAAAGGCGATAATATCAGTAACATTTATACGTTTAAAGTTATTAATAAAACCAACAATGACTTTAATGATATTCATTTTAAATTGGTGGGTATAAAAGGAACCTTGAAAGTGGTTGGAGAACAAGATTTGAAAGTGCCGAAACAAGGTATGAAAAGCGGAACTTTATTTGTAGAAATCAATCAATATTTATTGGAAACCGACAAAACCAAATTAGAAATAGAAGTTTATGATGGCAATAAAAAAATTGAAACAAGTAAAACCAGTTTTTTAAGCCCAAGAAGTTTTGATTAACTTTATAAACGCAAAAAATAAGACAGTATGAAAATTAATTGGGGAACAGGAATTGTAATTGCATTTGCGTTGTTTATTACGTTTATTTTATATTTTATTATCAAAGTGCAAATGGATTCTAAATACGATAACGAATTGGTCGTAGAAGAATATTACAAGCACGATGCGAAATTTGGTGATGAACTCATCAGAGCTCAAAACGCTAATGATTTAGCTCAAAAGCCAGTAATTACAACTACATCCGAAGGAGTTACAATTGTATTTCCGGAAGTTTTTATTCCTAAAAATATCAAAGGAAACGTTAGTTTTTATAGATCTTCTAACAAAAATTTTGATTTTAGCGTTCCTATAACATTATCTGGTTCTTCTTTAAATATTCCTAAAAACAGGTTGCTTGGTGGACGTTGGGAAATCAATATGGAGTGGCAATATCAGGGAAAACAGTATCTTACTAAGGAAGTAATTTATAGTAAATAAGTATCATCCAGCTCCTAACGCATAAGTCACCAGTTCGAGCTTCTACTATAGTGTTCACTACTGCAAAATAGGAAGTGGTTCCTCTAATGTATCTATCATTCATCACGGCAATAGCTCCTAGCTGGCTTCTTTTCCCGAAAACACTTCAACTCCTAGAGGCATATTATAATTTGCAGAAACATTTGACCAAGTAATATTTTGTCCTGTAATTACAAAAATATTGAACAACAACAGAAATGGAAATATTTTTTTCATATTTATTTTTTAAATATAATGTTTGATTATACCCTCAAAAAAAAATGAGGCTATCCTTTCGAATAGCCTCATTAATATTCTGATTAAAATTAGTTTTTCAATAACTTAATTGTAGTGCTGTTTTTACCGTTATTTACTTTTATCAAATATTGACCAGCATTTAGATCTTGAATATTTACAGCTTGAATATTTGTATCAATTTTAGACGTTTTCACTTGTCTTCCTAAAATGTCATAAACATAGGCTTGCGCATCTTTTTCAATTGCGGTATCAATTACAATGTGGAATTCATTTGTGGCAGGATTTGGGAAAATTTTAGCTGCATTGCGAGCTTCTGTTGGCGAAAAATCTTTGTTTCCCAAAGTGGCTCCTTCAAAAACAAGAGTTGTGCCACTAATTCCATTGTTGCAGCCTAACGCATAAACAGTGACAGTATTGGCGATGCCATCTACCAAGTCAGGAACAGTCTTTACACCTAATCCTCCAGAACCATTTCCATTAGAAACCGTTCCTAGTATTGGAGATACAGCCACAGTTGATGCCATAGCCAATCCGGCAGTAACATCTACTAACTTTACATATTCATTTGAAGCTCCATATAAATAGGAGGCAAGGTATTTCTTGGTTCCAACTTCAAAATATTTTGTGTCATTAGCAGAAAGTGGTATAACAGTATTAGCTACAGACTCTGTGGTTATAGTTCCATCAGCGTTGTATTTGAATAAAGTGTTACCGCTGGCTTTAAGCAAAAAATCTGGATTGGCGCTAATAGTCAATGGAGTTACAGATATAACTGTAGAGCTTACAGTCAATGTTGGTATACTGATAATAGTAGGAGATCCTAAAACGCCTCCAGTTACAATCCATCGAACTACCTTATAGACCGCAGTGGCACCCACTTTACCAGCGGCAAAAATAACAGCATTACCCGAAATGTCTCCAGTTACTGAAAAATTGTCGCCCAAACGCAGATTGTTCGCGGTATCACCAGCATTTAGAAAATTAATATAAACTGAAGGGACACCACTCTCCGTATCCCAACGATATACTTTGAAAGCTGAAGTATTTGTAGCTGTTGTCATATTGCAAGCTAAAATACTCCCATTAGTACTCATTTCAACATCATTTAATGTAAATGTACCACCTGTAACTCCTGTATAATCACTAACTTCAGGTAAATCAGTGCCATCTAAACCGTTAATTACTTTTATTTTCGTTGCAACATTCCTTGTAACAACATACATTTTGTCATTCAACGCTCCCATACCTCTTTCGGTATTGCCAGTTCCAGACCAAGTAGGTGCATTTGCAGTTGCAGCACATCTTTTCCAATTAATTTGTGCGTTTCCTATAAAGAAACTAGCCAATAATAATACTAAGTAAATTTTTTTCATAATAGTTAAAAAGTTTGAGTTAATAAAAAAAG
>JAAFGY010000033.1 GCA_010365135.1 Flavobacterium sp. | reverse complement strand
AAAGTGTTGAAGAACTAGACGGAAAGAGTTCTATTGTTGAGGCGCTTAAAAATAACGAATTTGTTGAAGAAATTCCTACTGATGAATTTTTAGGGAACGGTGGTGCTTTGTCATCCTCCTCAACAACACGTCGTGACTTTTTAAAGTACGTTGGATTTACCACAGCGGCAGCCACACTTGCAGCTTGCGAAGGACCTGTACATTTGTCCATACCTTACGTAGTTCAACCAGAACAAATTATTCCTGGAATTGCAGATTACTATGCGACTACAGTTTTTGATGGTTTCGACTTTGCTAATCTTTTAGTAAAAACTCGTGAAGGGCGTCCAATCAAAATAGACAATAACACCATGGCAGGAGCAAAATTTGCTGCAAATGCCAGAATCCACGCATCCATATTGTCATTATATGATAGTATGCGTTTGAAAGAACCAAAAATTACAGGAAAACCTGCAACTTGGGTTGATGTAGATTCCAAAATAAAAACAGGTCTGGCTGATGCCAAAGCCAAAGGAGGACAAGTGGTGCTTTTGACCAATACTTTAGCAAGTCCATCAACTGAAATGTTGATTGCGGACTTTCTTGCTAAAAATCCAAACGCAAAACACGTAATTTACGATGCAGTTTCTGAATCCGCAACCTTAGACGCATTCGAAACGGTTTATGGCGAAAGAGCTTTGGTGGATTACGACTTTTCAAAAGCTGCAGTAATTGTCTCTGTTGGTGCAGATTTCCTTGGAGATTGGCAAGGTGGAAGCTATGACTCCGGTTATGCAAAAGGAAGAATTCCTCAAGGGCCAAAAGGAAGTCAAAAAATATCCCGTCATTTTCAATTAGAGGCAAATATGACCTTGTCTGGTGCTGCTGCCGATAAACGCGTTGCAATGTCAACCGCAAATCAAAAGCAAGCATTAGTCCTTATATATAATACCGTTGTTGGCGCTTCGGTTCCGGTAACTTTAGATGCAAAATTCAAAGCTGAAGTTATTAAAGCGGCTCAACAGTTAAAAGCAGCTGGAAGTAAAGGAGTTTTAGTTTCTGGCATCCAAGATAAAAATGCTCAATTGTTAGTTTTAGCCATCAATCAAGCATTGGCAAGTGAGTCTTTTTCAACTATTGGAACAAGACAAATCAGAAAAGGATCTAACGAAAAAGTGGCTCAACTAATAAATGATATGAAAGCAGGAAGCGTTCATACTTTGATTATGAGTGGAGTAAATCCGGTTTATTCTTTACCAAATTCAAAAGATTTTGTTGACGGATTGAAAAAAGTGAGTCTTTCGGCTTCCTTTTCTTTGAGAGAAGACGAAACCGCTTCAATCACAACGATTGCTGCTGCAGCGCCTCACTATTTAGAATCTTGGGGAGATGTAAGCATTACAAAAGGAACGTATGGTTTGACTCAACCAACGATTCGTCCAGTATTCAATACCAAACAATTTCAAGAAGTTTTATTATCCTTGAATGGAATTCCTGGTACTTATTACGATTATTTAAAAGCAAGTTCAGCATCCATTATTGCAGGTTCTACTTGGAATCAAGTATTGCACGATGGAATATTTGTTGGAACTATTCCTTCAACTTCTGCAGGTTCAGCTGATTATGCTGCTGCGGCAAATGTTTTGGCACAATCAAAAGCGGCACCAAGTTTGGAATTAAATTTATATACCAAAACTGGTTTAGGTGATGGTCAACAAGCCAACAATCCTTGGTTGCAAGAATTTCCAGATCCAATTACAAGAGTTTCTTGGGATAACTATGTTACGGTTTCCAATGCTGATGCTAAACTTTTGCTATTGTCCAACGAAATCGTTGCTAACGGTGGTTTGAACGGAAGTTATGCTACTCTCAAAACCGCTGACGGACTCACATTAGAAAATGTTCCAGTAATTGTTCAACCAGGACAAGCTGTTGGAACAGTTGGGTTGGCTTTGGGTTATGGTAAAAAAGCTGCTTTAAAAGAAGAAATGCAAGTAGGTGTAAATGGGTACTCATTATATAAAGGTTTCAGTAATGTACAATCCGTTACATTGACAAAAGCTGGCGGAGAGCACGAATTTGCTTGTGTTCAAGGTCAAAAAACGTTAATGGGTCGTGGCGATATTATTAAAGAAACTACTTTAGAAATATTCAATACCAAAGATGCAGAATTTTGGAATGAGCAACCAATGGTTTCATTGGATCATAAAGAAGTACGAGCAACAACAGTAGATTTATGGGATTCATTTGATCGTTCTGTAGGACATCATTTCAATCTTTCCATCGATTTAAATGCTTGTACAGGTTGTGGATCTTGCGTAATTGCTTGCCACGCCGAAAATAACGTTCCTGTTGTAGGAAAATCTGAAATAAGAAGAAGTCGTGATATGCACTGGTTGCGTATTGATAGATATTATTCTTCGGAAGAAACTTTTGCAGGGGATAACGAAAGAAAAGAAAATATTGCAGGTTTAACGAGTTCGCTTTCTACATTTAATGAAATGGAACACGCATCGGATAATCCACAAGTTGCTTTTCAACCTGTAATGTGTCAGCACTGTAATCACGCACCTTGTGAAACAGTTTGTCCTGTTGCAGCAACTTCACACAGCCGTCAAGGTCAAAACCATATGGCGTATAACAGATGTGTTGGAACTCGTTATTGTGCAAACAACTGCCCTTATAAAGTTCGTCGTTTTAACTGGTTTTTATACAACAAAAACAGCGAATTTGATTTCCATATGAATGACGATTTAGGCCGTATGGTATTGAATCCAGATGTAAGTGTACGTTCTCGTGGGGTTATGGAAAAATGTTCATTGTGTATTCAAAAAACGCAAGCAACAATATTGGTAGCCAAAAATGAAGGAAGAGTAATTGTTGACGGAGAATTCCAAACTGCTTGTTCTAGTGCTTGTACTACTGGAGCGATGGTTTTTGGAGATATTAACGATAAAGAAAGTAAAGTTGCCAAATTGGTTGAAGACGAAAGAATGTATCATTTGTTAGAGCACGTTGGTACAAAACCAAACGTTATCTACCACGTAAAAGTTAGAAATACATAATCAATGGCAATGACAATTGTCAATAACAATAACAAGTAAATAAGTGTAAAATATAGATAGGTAAGAAAGTGGTTTTTTAAAATCTAAAATCTAAAATCTAAAATCTAAAATTAAATTATGTCTCATATATACGACGCACCCATTAGAAAACCTTTAATCATAGGTGATAAATCTTATCACGATGTAACAGTAGATGTTGCTGCACCTGTTGAAGGGAAAGCCAACAAACAATGGTGGATTGTGTTTTCAATCGCATTAACAGCCTTCCTTTGGGGATTGGGTTGTATAGTTTACACCGTTTCTACCGGTATTGGAACTTGGGGATTAAACAAAACAGTAGGTTGGGCATGGGATATCACTAACTTCGTTTGGTGGGTTGGTATTGGTCACGCAGGAACTTTGATTTCAGCAGTACTTTTATTATTCCGTCAACGATGGAGAATGGCTATTAACCGTTCTGCGGAAGCAATGACTATTTTCTCCGTAATTCAGGCGGGTTTATTTCCAATTATCCACATGGGTCGTCCTTGGTTGGCGTATTGGGTTTTGCCTATTCCGAATCAATTTGGGTCACTTTGGGTAAACTTTAACTCTCCATTACTTTGGGACGTTTTTGCAATTTCGACGTATCTTTCGGTATCATTAGTTTTCTGGTGGACAGGTTTATTACCGGATTTTGCAATGCTTAGAGACAGAGCAATTACACCTTTTAATAAAAGAGTATATTCCATTTTAAGTTTTGGATGGAGCGGAAGAGCAAAAGACTGGCAACGTTTTGAGGAAGTTTCCTTGGTTCTTGCAGGTTTAGCAACACCACTTGTGCTTTCGGTTCATACTATTGTATCTATGGACTTTGCTACATCGGTTATACCGGGATGGCACACTACCATTTTTCCTCCATACTTTGTGGCTGGAGCGGTTTTCTCAGGATTTGCAATGGTAAATACTTTGCTTATCATTATGAGAAAAGTATCTAATCTGGAAGCTTATATTACGATTCAACATATCGAATTGATGAACATCGTAATTATGATTACGGGTTCTATCGTGGGTGTTGCTTATATAACAGAACTTTTTGTTGCTTGGTATTCAGGAGTTGAATACGAACAATATGCATTCTTGAACAGAGCTACTGGACCTTATTGGTGGGCTTATTGGTCAATGATGACTTGCAACGTATTTTCCCCACAATTTATGTGGTTCAAAAAATTAAGAACAAGTATTATGTTTTCTTTTATCATCTCAATTGTTGTAAATATTGGAATGTGGTTCGAAAGGTTTGTAATTATCGTAACTTCGTTACACAGGGATTACCTTCCATCTTCTTGGACAATGTTCTCACCAACATTTGTAGATATTGGGACTTTCATTGGAACAATAGGTTTCTTCTTTGTATTATTTTTGTTGTACGCCAGAACATTCCCAGTGATAGCTCAAGCAGAGGTAAAAACAATTTTGAAAGGAACGGGAGATAATTTTATAAAAGCTAGAGCAGCAAATAAAGATTCACACCATGAGTAATAAAGTAATACACGCCATTTATAATGACGATGATATATTGATGGATGCCGTAAAGAAAACACGAGCAGCGCATCATCATATCGAAGAAGTTTTTACTCCATTTCCGGTTCACGGATTGGATAAAGCAATGGGTTTGGCGCCAACAAGAATAGCAATTGCATCGTTTATTTATGGTTGCATTGGTTTGTCTTTTGGAACTTGGATGATGAATTATATAATGATTCAGGATTGGCCACAAGATATTGGTGGTAAACCAAGTTTTAGTTATGTAGAAAATATGCCGGCTTTTGTGCCAATTATGTTTGAAGAAACTGTATTTTTTGCAGCCCACTTAATGGTAATTACTTTCTATATGAGAAGTAAATTATGGCCATTCAAACAAGCAGAAAATCCAGATGTTCGTACTACCGATGACCATTTTTTAATGGAAGTTTCAGTAAACGACAATGAGGAAGAACTTGTTTCTTTCTTTGAAAATACAGGAGCAGTAGAAGTTAAAGTAATAGATAAGCATTAATAGTGGATATGAAAAGCATATATAAAATAACACTTTTAGTAGGTATTACTATTTTGGTTTCGTCTTGCAAAGATGACTCACAACCAAATTATCAATACATGCCTAATATGTATGAGCCGGTAAGTTATAATACGTACTCTCAAGCAGATGTTTTTAAAGGCGGAAAAGAAGGCCAACTTCCAGTAGAAGGAACCATAAACAGAGGTTTTGAAGTTTATGCCTATCCTAATACACCCGAAGCATTAATTGCGGTGAAAGCAGCCGACTTGAAATCTCCTCTTGGCGAACTTTCTCAAAAAGACAAAGATAAAGGAAAAGAACTTTTCGGAATTTATTGTGCCATTTGTCACGGTGATTCAGGTAATGGTCAAGGAAAACTCGTTACGCAAGGAAAATTTCTAGGAATTCCTAGTTATAAAGATAGAGTGATAAACGAAGGTAGTATTTTTCATGTTGAAACGTACGGTCTTAATTTAATGGGTTCATACTCGACTCAACTAAACCAAAAAGAGCGTTGGATGGTGGCAGCGTACGTGATGGATCTAAAAAGTAAATTATAATTGTCGAACAAACTCATCGTAAAAGATATGTATACATTTTCAAGTAAATTAAAAACATTTTCTCTAATCTTAATGGTTGTTGGACTTTTAGGAATAGGATATGGTTTTTTATCTGCACCCAAAAATATTCAAGAAGTTGAGGCAATCCTTGCTTCAGATGCGCACGGAAGTCATGAGGTTTCTAAATCTCCAACTGAAACACACGCTATAACAGGAGAAGACAAAGTAAGCGCCGAAACGGAACACAAAGAGCATTTAAATCACGTTTTGAATCAATTGCAAAACAAACCGTGGGCTGCATTATATGTTGCGTGTATTTTCTTTATGTTGATTTCTCTTGGTGTTTTGGCATTTTACGCAATTCAACAGGTGTCGCAAGCCGGTTGGTCACCAGTTTTGTTTAGAGTGATGCAAGGAATTACCGCTTATTTGCCTGTAGGTTCTGTTTTGTTTTTTATATTTTTGATCCTTTCAGGATTGCATTTCAATCATTTATTTATTTGGTTAGATCCTAGTATTGTTGCCGAAGATAAAATTATTGCCAATAAAACAGGTTATTTAAACTTCCCTTTTTGGATTATCAGAGCAGCTATTTTCTTAATTGGTTGGAATCTTTATCGCTATTTTTCAAGAAAAAATTGTTTGGCACAAGATGAAGCAACTGATGATAGTTTCTATAAAAAGAACTTCAAAATGTCTGCAGCTTTCTTAGTGTTTTTCATTGTTACCGAATCAATTATGTCGTGGGATTGGATAATGTCTATTGACCCACACTGGTTTAGTACTTTGTTTGGCTGGTATGTTTTTGCCAGTTTCTTTGTAAGTGGGATTACAGTAATTTGTTTGGTCGCGTTATATTTGAAATCAAAAGGATATTTAGAACACGTAAACACAAGTCATATTCACGATTTAGCAAAATTTATGTTTGGTTTTAGCATATTCTGGACCTACTTATGGTTCTCGCAATTTATGTTAATTTGGTATGCCGATATTCCTGAAGAAGTAACTTATTTTGTAACACGAATTCAATTATACAATTTACCGTTTTTTGGTGCTGTGGTGATGAATTTTGTTTTCCCAATTTTGATTTTAGTAAATACCGATTTCAAAAGAATTACTTGGGTGCTAGTTATGGCGGGTTCCGTAATTTTATTAGGACATTATATCGACTTTTTCAATATGATTATGCCCGGAACAGTTGGTGACCAATGGTTTATTGGAGTGTCAGAAATTGCTTCAGTTCTTTTCTTTTTAGGATTATTTATTTTCGTTGTCTTTACAGCATTGACAAAAGTACCTTTGTTGCCAAGAAGAAATCCGTTTATTGAAGAAAGTAAACATTTTCATTATTAAAGTTTAAAAATTATAACATAAAAAAGGCTGTTTCGCAACTTGTGAAACAGCCTTTTTTATGTCTTAATTTTTCGTTTAATATCTTTAAAAGACTCCTTATATTAGCTTTGATATTTTCTCTTCTAAAAAGAATGAAAAAGACGGATTTCGATTTTGATTTATTTTTTAACGCTAGCCAGCCAATTTATTTTTTTACCAATAAATTCATTTTGTTTTGCTAGTGAGTTTAATTTTGTTATTTTTGGCGAAAATATGATATTTATCATTTTTTAAATAACATTTTTACAGTAGTCTTTTCGAGTGTTAATTATTAAAAAGTAATTTAAATATGGCGATTTTGTTGGTAATTTTAGTTTTAGTTCTATTAGCTATTGCATTATGGCAATTGACTAAGATATTTGATTTGACGCAGGTAGGGAATGTAGATGATGCACAAGTGGCCGATGATGGGGATAATAACACCCAAGGTTATTTGATGTTTGGCTTCTTAGCATTCATCTATATTTTTACAATTTACGGATTGATAAAATGGGGCCCATTAGTTTTGCACACACCAGCATCAAAACACGGTATAATTGTCGATAATTTAATGAACATTACTTGGGTTCTAATTTTTACCGTTCAGGCAATTACTCAAGTATTAGTGCATTATTTTGCTTTTAAATATAGAGGGAAAAAAGATCAAAAAGCTTTATATCTTGCCGATAATAGTAAATTAGAAGTTATTTGGAGTGGAATTCCAGCTATCGTTTTAGCAGGATTAATTCTTTACGGATTGTATGCTTGGACCAATATTATGTTTGTCGATGAAAACGAAGATACGATTGAAATCGAATTATATGCGCAGCAATTCAAATGGACTGCCAGATATTCTGGTGCTGATAATGTTCTTGGTAAAGCCAATGTTAGATTAATCGAAGGCGTAAACACACTTGGCGTTGATTTATCTGATCCAAATGCACAAGATGATATTGTGGTTTCTGAATTGCATATTCCAAAAGGTAAAAAAATACACTTCAAGATACGTTCTCAAGACGTTTTGCACTCAGCCTATTTTCCTTATTTTAGAGCGCAAATGAACTGTGTGCCAGGAATGGTTACAGAATTTGCTTTCGAGCCTGTTTTCACTTCTGCAGAATATAGAGCTTTGCCATATATGGTTGAAAAAGTTAAAAATATTAATGCTTTAAGGGAAGCTAAAAGTAAAGAACTTATTGCCAAAGGCGAGGTCGCTCTGGATCCCTACACGTTCGATTTCTTATTGCTTTGCAACAAAATTTGCGGTGCTTCACATTACAATATGCAAATGAAAGTGGTGGTTGATACACCCGAAGAGTATAAAAAATGGTTAAGCGATAAACCAACCTTAGTGCAAGAAGTGAAAACGGCTACTACACCAAAACCAGTTGAAGGCGCAATGGGTACAGACTCTACGAAAGCGAAAGATACTGCGGCAATTGCTAAAATTGCTATGAAATAATTTTATTAAGAAAAATTTAAAGGAAACAAATATGTCAGCAGAAGGTCACGATCACGCACAAGATCACGAACACGAACACCACCATAAAGACACTTTTATCACTAAATACATTTTTAGTATAGATCACAAAATGATTGCCAAACAATACTTGATTACAGGAATTGTTATGGGGGTTATTGGCGTGATGATGTCAATGCTTTTCAGAATGCAATTGGCTTGGCCTGAACAATCATTTAAGATTTTCAATGTGTTGTTAGGTGATAAATGGGCGCCAAACGGAGTTATGGCCAATGATATTTATTTGGCAATTGTTACTATTCACGGGACTATAATGGTGTTCTTTGTTTTAACGGCTGGTTTAAGCGGAACTTTTAGCAATTTACTGATTCCACTTCAAATTGGAGCACGAGATATGGCTTCTGGATTTTTGAATATGATTTCCTATTGGTTGTTTTTCTTGTCTAGTGTGATTATGTTAAGTTCTTTATTTGTAGAATCAGGACCTGCTAATGCGGGTTGGACAATCTATCCTCCATTGAGTGCCTTGCCACAAGCTATATCGGGTTCGGGAGCAGGTATGACGCTTTGGCTAGTTTCTATGGCTATATTTATTGCGGCTTCGTTGATGGGTTCTTTAAATTACATTGTAACGGTTATTAATCTGAGAACAAAAGGAATGACTATGACAAGATTGCCTTTGACGGTATGGACTTTCTTCGTAACCGCTATTATTGGTGTGGTTTCTTTCCCAGTTTTATTGTCTGCTGCTTTATTGTTGATATTTGATAGAAGTTTTGGAACTTCATTTTTTCTTTCTGATATTTATATTGCTGGTGAAGTTTTGCATTATCAAGGTGGTTCCCCAGTATTATTCGAACATTTATTTTGGTTCTTAGGGCATCCTGAAGTTTATATTGTTATTTTACCTGCAATGGGTATTGTCTCTGAAGTTTTGGCTACTAATTCACGTAAACCTATTTTTGGTTACAGAGCGATGATTATGTCAGTTCTGGCAATTGCATTTTTATCCACCATTGTTTGGGGACATCATATGTTTGTTTCAGGAATGAATCCGTTTTTGGGTTCAGTATTTACCTTTACTACTTTATTGATTGCAATCCCTTCAGCCGTAAAGGCGTTTAACTGGATTACAACTTTGTGGAAAGGAAACCTCCAATTAAATCCTGCTATGTTGTTTTCTATCGGAATGGTTTCTACCTTTATCACTGGTGGATTGACCGGAATTATTCTTGGAGATAGTACTTTAGATATCAATGTTCACGACACTTATTTTGTAGTGGCTCACTTTCACTTAGTAATGGGTATTTCTGCCCTTTACGGAATGTTTGCTGGAATCTATCATTGGTTTCCAAAATTGTTTGGAAGAATGCTGAATAAAAACCTTGGTTATGTTCACTTTTGGGTAACTGCTGTTTGTGCTTATGGTGTGTTTTTTCCAATGCACTTCATAGGATTGGCAGGTTTACCAAGACGTTATTATACCAATACTAACTTTCCGTTATTCGACGATTTGCAAAATGTAAATGTTCTTATAACTACTTTTGCCTTAATTGGTGGAATATTCCAATTGGTGTTTTTATACAACTTTTTCAGCAGTATTTTTTACGGGAAGAAAGCAGTTCAAAATCCTTGGAGATCAAACACATTAGAATGGACAACTCCAGTAGAACATATCCACGGAAACTGGCCGGGGGCAATTCCAGAAGTGTACCGTTGGCCTTACGATTACAGTAATCCTGCTCACGATGAGGATTATGTACCGCAAAATGTTCCAATGAAAGAAGGAGAAGTAGTATTACATCACTAATCTCTTTTCCAAAATATACTTAAATGCCGTTCGAGAGAACGGCATTTTTTATTTAGATTGTTTTGAATGAGTCTCATTATAAATTGCATGTCTATCACTATAATGTCCTTATTTTTTATAAATTAGTGTATTGATTTTTAAAGCATTATCTTTTAATCCCCCTAATCCACCTACTATGAAAACACTTGCAAAAAATCTACTCAATATTCCATTTTTTGTTTTTTTCTTATTTTTTCTAGTTCCTTTTATGACTAATGCTCAAGTTGGAATTGGTACTACTGATCCAAAGTCTACTTTTGAAGTAAATGGTTCCTTTGGCCAAAAAATTAATACTATAACTGCTAATACAACCTTAAACGACACGTATGGTATTGTTATTTGCAATAATAGTTTAACTGCAATAACAGTAACTTTGCCAGACGTTACTTTTTGTACAGGTCGTGTTTATACTATTAAACGAAATGCTACAAGTACAGCTATTGTTACTATTGCCGGAACAATTGACGGAGTGACAAATTTAATTTTAAAGGACGCAAATGATTCTGCGACGCTTTTTAGTAATGGTACCGAATGGAAAGCCGTAAGTAATTCTAATTCTTCTTGGAATGTCAAAGGAAATACGGGTACAAGTTCTACCACAAATTATATTGGTACTGCCGATGCAACAGATTTAGTTTTAAAAACAAATGCAATTTCAAGAGTGAATATTACTAGTGCAGGAGTTACAACTATTGGTGGAGCAACTGACCGTACAAAATTCGAAGCCGATGGAACAATTGTGCTGGAAGGTGCCGCAACGGTTTGGGATGATTTTTTGGTTAATCCTGATGCAACAAGTAGAGGAGGAAGTAATGTTCCAGTTTGGGGAGGTATTGGTGCAACAGCATTTAAAAAAAATGGTTCAAGTCAAGGCGTATTTTTATGGATGTTTTCAGCTTCAACAGAACAAGAAGTTTATTTTACTGTCCAACTACCTCATAAATATAAAGTAGGGACAAATCTTTTGCCACACGTTCATTGGACTACAGCTACAGGAATACCTACAGGAACAAATGTGGTGTGGGGTCTTGAATATACTGTCATTGCAATAGGAGGTGCTTTCCCAACGACATCAACTCTAACGGCAAATTCTGTAATTGGATCTATAGGAACGCCAACAGGAACTGGTCAGCATTTAATCACTTCATTAGGTTCTATTAATGGGTCAGGAATAGATATTAGCACAATATTAATATGCAGACTTTAAAGAGCAGCTACAAGTGGAAGTGACACTTTTGCCAATGAAGTGGGTTTATTGAGTATGGATTTTCACTATGAGATAGATACAGAAGGAAGTCGCTCAGAATTTACAAAATAAATTTATACGATAAATAGTGAAATATAATTTTCAAATGCCTTTCCTTTCGAAAGGCATTTTTATTTGCTCCTAACTTTGTTATATTTGTAGAATGAATGAAAATTTAGACCCAACAACCAACAGCTATAATCCCGAAGAATTGGATCTCGAGAAAAAATTACGACCACTTTCTTTTGACGATTTCGCAGGGCAAGAACAAATATTAGAAAATCTTAAAGTTTTTGTTCAGGCGGCGAATCAACGAAATGAAGCCCTTGATCACACGCTTTTTCACGGACCTCCTGGATTGGGAAAAACTACTTTGGCAAATATTTTGGCCAATGAATTACAAGTGGGAATAAAAATCACCTCAGGGCCAGTTTTAGATAAACCTGGAGATTTAGCGGGTTTATTAACTAATCTCGAAGAAAGAGACGTTTTGTTTATTGACGAAATCCATAGATTAAGTCCCATTGTCGAAGAATATTTATATTCGGCAATGGAAGATTTTAAGATTGATATAATGATCGAATCGGGACCAAATGCCAGGACAGTTCAAATCAATTTGAATCCGTTTACTTTAATTGGCGCGACTACGCGTTCTGGTTTGTTGACCGCTCCAATGCGAGCTCGTTTCGGGATTTCCTCCCGATTGCAATATTACACCACCGAACTTTTGACAACAATAGTCGAACGAAGCGCCACAATTTTAAAAATGCCTATTTCAATGGAAGCCGCCATCGAAATTGCGGGACGTAGCAGAGGAACGCCTCGTATTGCCAATGCTTTATTGCGAAGAGTGCGTGATTTTGCACAGATTAAAGGAAATGGAACAATCGATATTGAAATTGCTAGATACGCTTTAAAAGCTTTAAATGTCGACGCACATGGTTTGGACGAAATGGACAATAAAATCCTAACTACCATCATCGATAAATTTAAAGGAGGGCCTGTAGGTTTATCCACTTTGGCGACAGCCGTATCAGAAAGCAGCGAAACCATCGAGGAAGTTTATGAGCCGTTTTTGATTCAGGAAGGTTTCATTATGCGAACGCCAAGAGGAAGAGAAGTTACGGAAAAAGCTTATAAGCATTTGGGGAAGGTAAGAACCAATATTCAAGGAGGTCTTTTTTAGGTTTTTAATTATCTAGTAATTGTTTAACAATAAAGAAAAACATACTCAACTCATAAAATCCGAAGCCAAACGCCTCGGGTTTTTGTCTTGTGGCATTTCCAAAGCTGGATTTTTGGAAGAAGAAGCACCAAGATTAGAGACTTGGTTAAGCAAGCAAATGAACGGTCAAATGGGCTATATGGAAAACAATTTTGACAAAAGATTAAATCCAACTTTACTTGTTGATGATGCCAAAAGCGTTGTTTCACTTTTGTTGAATTATTTTCCTTCCGAATTTCAAAATCCCGATTCTTTTAAAATTTCTAAGTATGCCTACGGGCAAGATTATCATTTTGTTATTAGAGAAAAATTGAAAGAATTGCTCCATTCCATTCAGTCGAATATTGGCGAAGTCTCAGGAAGAGCTTTTGTAGATTCCGCACCTGTTTTGGACAAAGCTTGGGCGGCCAAAAGTGGTTTGGGTTGGATTGGTAAAAACAGCAATTTATTGACCCAGAAAGTAGGTTCTTTTTATTTCATCGCCGAACTCATTATCGACTTAGATTTGGAATACGACCACGCCACAACCGATCATTGCGGCTCTTGCACGGCTTGCATTGATGCTTGCCCTACCGAAGCTATCGTTGCGCCTTATGTTGTTGACGGTAGTAAATGCATTTCCTATTTTACCATCGAACTCAAAGAAAATATTCCACAGGAAATGAAGGGTAAATTCAATGATTGGGCTTTTGGTTGCGATGTTTGCCAAGATGTTTGCCCTTGGAATCGATTTTCGAAACCGCATAAAGAACCTCTTTTTAACCCAAATAAAGAGATGCTTTCTATGTCTAAAAAAGACTGGACAGAACTTACAGAAGATACTTTTCAAGCTGTTTTTAAAAACTCTCCGCTTAAAAGAGCTAAATATTCTGGAATGATTCGAAATATAGATTTTTTGCAATAATATTTAGAATTATTTTTTAGTTACTTTTTGTTCCATCTAATGAAAAGACGTTACTAATTTGCCAACCAAATAGTTTTTATTTTAAATTTTTAAGAAGGATGTTGTTAAATTGGTTTTTTTTTCTAATTTTATATTCAAATCTAAATTATTTTATTATGACAGTTAATCAAATTTTGAGCAAGAAAGGAACAGAAGTGTATTCGGTACTACCTTCAATCACGGTGTATGAAGCATTAGGAGTGATGAGCGATAAAAATATTGGTGCTATTTTAGTAATAGAAAACAATATTCTGAAAGGAATTTTGTCAGAAAGAGATTATGCTCGAAAAATTGCTTTGAAGGCCAAATCTTCGAAAAAAACTTTCGTACACGAAATTATGGAAGAAAATGTTATAACAGTTACGCCAATTGATAATCTGGAATTTTGCATGGATATAATGTACAATAAAAAAGTAAGACATTTGCCAGTGATAGAAAATAAAGCAATAATTGGGATTGTTTCAATCGGCGACGTTGTAAAATCCATAATCGATATGCAAAAAGAAACCATTCAATATCTGGATTCTTATATCAGTGGAGGCAAACTTTAAATTTTAATTTAAATCAATGTATTAAATAGCTGCACAATTTGCAGCTATTTTTTTTCATTTTAAATAAGCCCTCCTTTAAGTAAAATGAATGCGATAAAAGCCTCCTATTTCAATCAAGACTTATATCTTTGTGAGTGAATAAAATTTAAAATAATGGATAAGAATAGCAAAAGATTAGAAGCATTACTGTATCACGCAAAACCAACACCAGGAAAAATTCAAGTAGTACCCACAAAAAAATACGCAACCCAAAGAGACCTCTCTCTAGCCTACTCACCAGGAGTTGCAGAACCTTGTTTAGAAATCGCAAAAGACATTAATAATGTTTATAAATATACAGCCAAAGGAAATTTGGTTGCAGTAATCACAAACGGAACCGCCGTTTTAGGTCTTGGCGACATTGGACCAGAAGCCTCAAAACCAGTAATGGAAGGAAAAGGATTATTATTTAAAATCTTTGCAGGTATCGATGTCTTCGATATTGAAGTTGGCACCAAAAACATTGAAGAGTTTATTCAAACCGTCAAAAACATTGCCCCCACTTTTGGAGGAATCAATCTTGAAGATATTAAAGCTCCAGAATCGTTCGAGATAGAACGGCGATTAGTCGAAGAATTAAACATTCCGGTAATGCACGATGATCAGCACGGAACAGCAATTATTTCCTCGGCAGCCTTATTAAACGCAGTAGAATTAGCCGGCAAAAACCCCCAAGATTTAAAAATGGTAGTTTCCGGTGCAGGTTCGGCCGCATTGGCTTGTGCAAATATGTATGTTTTGCTTGGAATTAAAATAGAAAATATTTTGATGTTCAATAGCAAGGGAGTTTTAACAAAAGACAACCCATTATTATCAGAAATGCAAGTGCAATATGCTACTGATAAATCACCAATGAGTCTTGAACAGGCTTTAGTAGATGCAGACATTTTCTTAGGACTGTCCACAGGTGATATCATGACTCCAAAAATGTTACTGGGAATGGCCAAAAACCCAATCGTTTTTGCAATGGCAAATCCAACTCCCGAAATTGATTATAATCTTGCAATCGCTACTCGTAAAGATGTTATTATGGCAACGGGACGATCAGATCATCCTAATCAAGTGAATAATGTTCTTGGTTTTCCTTATATTTTTAGAGGAGCATTAGATGTTCGCGCTACAAAAATTAACGAAGCCATGAAAATGGCCGCTGTAAGAGCACTTGCAGCATTGGCCAAAGAACACGTTCCTGAGCAAGTAAATATTGCCTATGGCGCGACTAAATTAACTTTTGGTCGTGATTATATTATTCCATCGCCTTTTGATCCAAGATTGATAACCGTGGTTGCGCCCGCTGTAGCAAAAGCTGCAATGGAATCCGGGGTGGCACTAAATCCTATTTTGGATTGGAATAAATATGAGGAAGAGCTTTTAGACCGAATGGGAAATGACAATAAAATGGTTCGAATGATCATCAACAGAGCCAAAACAAATCCGAAAAAAATTGTTTTTTCCGAAGCAGATCACGTCGATGTATTGAAAGCTGCTCAGATTGTGTATGAAGAAGGCATTGGATTCCCAATTTTGTTAGGAAAAAAAGATATTATTTTGGGATTGAAAAAAGGACTTGGTTTTGATGCTGATGTTCCTATTATTGACCCTAAAACTCCAGAAGAGGAAGCCAGAAGAAATAAATTTGCCAGCGCCTATTGGAAAACCAGACAAAGACGCGGAATATCTTTATTTGATGCTCAGAATTTAATGCGGGAAAGAAATTATTTCGCCGCTATGATGGTCAACGAAGGAGAAGCAGATGCATTATTGACAGGATATTCCAGAAGTTATCCATCGGTTGTTAAACCAATGTTGCAACTTATTGACAAAGCGCCAGGAGTTTCTCTTGTTGCTACTACCAATATGATGATTACTACTCGGGGTCCAATGTTTTTGTCCGATACAGCCATCAATACAAATCCCACTGCCGAAGAACTAGCAAAAATTGCCATTATGACGGCAAAAGCAGCTAAAATGTTTGGCATTGAACCGGTCATTGCAATGATTTCTTTCTCAAACTTTGGATCTTCAGTAAACGATAGCGCATCAAAAGTGAGAGAAGCAGTGGAATATTTACACAAAAATCAGCCAGATATGATTATTGATGGTGAAATTCAGGCAGATTTTGCTTTAAACCAGGAATTGTTGGCCGCTAAATTTCCGTTTTCTAAACTAGCAGGAAAAAAAGTAAATACCTTGATCTTCCCTAATCTAGAAGCAGCAAATATTACGTATAAACTTTTAAAAGAACTCAACAAAGTAGATTCTATTGGACCAATAATGCTGGGAATGGGAAAACCTGTTCATATCTTTCAATTGGGAGCCAATGTGGAAGAAATGGTAAATATGGCTGCAATTGCTGTCATTGATGCTCAGGAAATGGAAATAAAGAAATCAAAAGAAGTTAAATAATTTCACTCATTAACAGGACTTATATAAATTTGTAAAAATTTATATAAGTTTTGTTATATTTGGCCCTATATAAAGTATGGTATGATAACACATTTGCAAGGAAAATTAGTAGAAAAAACACCAACCCAAGTTGTCATTGACTGTGGTGGAGTAGGATATCACGTGAATATTTCCCTACATACCTATTCCCTGCTTCCTACTACTGATTTTATAAAATTGTTTACGCATCTTCAAATAAAAGAGGATGCACATACATTATTTGGTTTTGTAGAAAAATCCGAAAGAGAAATTTTCAAATTATTATTATCCGTTTCCGGAATTGGCGCAAGCATTGCCAGAACGATGCTATCTTCCTTAGATCCAAAGCAAATTACAAATGCAATTGCCTCTGGCGATGTGGTTACAATCCAATCTATAAAAGGGATAGGAAGTAAAACAGCCCAAAGAGTAATTCTGGATTTGAAAGATAAAATACTAAAACTGTACGACCTAGATGAAGTTTCGATGTCGCAAAGCAATACAAATAGAGATGAAGCGTTATCTGCTTTGGAGGTTTTGGGTTTTGTTCGAAAAGCTTCAGAAAGGATCGTAGAAAGGATTGTCAAAGAAGCCCCTGAAAGTTCAGTTGAATATATTATTAAGCAAGCTTTAAAAAACTTATAAAAGTTGAAAATACAGTATTTACAAAAGAACCCATTCGTGTACAAAATTTGTGCATTTTTAATTATTTTATGTAGTGGTTTTGTATCGCGAGCTCAAGTAAATCCTGCGACTACAGATACAATTGTAACAGGATTTTCGACAGGAAAAATTGAAATCAAAGATCCACAAAGTATTGTTAAAGCCTATTCCTATGATCCTGCTTCAGGAATGTATATTTTATCTAAAACCATTGGCGATTTCCCGGCTAATTATCCTTCTATTTTAACTCCAAAAGAATATGAAGATAGGGTAAGAAAAGAAGCGATGCGACACTATTTTAAGGATAAATTAGACGCCATTGATGGAAAAAAAGGAGCTAATGACGACGCTAAAAAAGATTTATTACCCCGCTATTATATTAAATCAGGACTTTTTGAATCTATTTTTGGCAGCAATACCATCGATATAAAACCTACAGGATCCGTAGAAATGGATTTTGGCCTTCGGTATACAAAGCAAGATAATCCGGCATTTTCTCCTAGAAATAGATCCACAACTTCTTTCGATTTTAATCAAAGAATAAGCATGAGTTTGATGGGGAAAGTGGGAACTCGACTCAATGTAAACATCAACTATGACACGCAATCTACGTTTGCATTTCAAAATTTGATAAAGCTTGAATATACGCCTACTGAGGATGACATCATTCAAAAAATTGAAGTAGGAAATGTAAGCATGCCTTTGAACAGTTCCTTGATTAAAGGAGCACAAAATCTTTTTGGAGTAAAAACCAAATTACAATTTGGTAAAACCTCGATTACAGGAGTTTTTTCTGAACAAAAATCGCAAACCAAAACGGTCGTTGCCGAAGGTGGTGGAACAATTCAGGACTTCGATATGTATGCTCTTGATTATGATAACGATAGGCACTTTTTCCTTTCGCAATATTTTAGAAATAAATACGACTTAGCGCTAAGAAATTATCCTTTTATCGATAGTAGAGTTCAAATTACTAGATTGGAAATTTGGGTTACCAATAAGCAAAATCGTGTCAATACAACTACTGGTAACAATCTGAGGAATATAATTGCACTTCAGGATTTAGGGGAAGCACAATTGACCGGTTTGCAAGACAGTGAAGTAGTGGTTGTAGATCCAATTCCTTCAGTTCCTAATCCATTTTTTAATGTACCAATCGATACTCCTACCGACAACTCAAATAATGATTTTGACCCTGCCAAAATAGGTAAAGTGGGGATAGATGCTGGTTTGTTGAACAAAAATATTCGTGAAATAGCAACATCTGGATCAGGATTTGAAGTTACTGTCAATGAAGGAGCCGATTATTCCAAGTTAGAAAATGCGCGCAAATTAAATTCAAACGAATACACTTTCCATCCTCAATTGGGATATATTTCGCTGCAACAAAGATTAGCCAATGACGAAGTTCTTGCGGTTGCATATCAATATACCATTGGAGATAAAGTGTATCAAGTGGGGGAATTTGGAAATGATGGTGTAGATGCAACAGTCGTTTCAGGCACCACTCCGGCAGACCAAGCTATCATAACTCAAAGTTTGGTGTTGAAAATGCTGAAAAGTAATTTGACCAATGTCAAAAATCCGGTTTGGAACTTGATGATGAAAAATATTTATCAAATCCCTGGAGCCTATCAGTTGAAACAAGAAAATTTTAGATTCAACATCCTTTATACAGATCCTTCACCTTTAAATTATATTGCTCCGGTTCCAGGAAGTTCATTTCCCGCAAATCCATCTACAGGAAATGAAGTTGCCGAAACTCCTTTGTTGAAAGTATTCAATTTAGACAAGCTGAATTTTAATAATGACCCACAAGTTGGCGGCGATGGTTTCTTCGATTTTATGCAAGGATTGACGATTGACGCTCAAAACGGCCGAATAATATTTACCACCAAAGAGCCTTTTGGAGAATTGTTATTCTCGAAATTGTCTAATGGAGCTGGCGAAGACTATAAAAATTCCAACAGCTATAATGCGAATCAAAAGAAATATGTGTTCCGAAATATGTATTCCAATACACAATCGGGAGCTTTGCAAGACAGTGACAAAAATAAATTCCTTTTAAGAGGAAAATACAAATCTACCAGTGGCGATGGAATTCCTATTGGTGCTTTCAACGTTCCCAGAGGTTCAGTAGTTGTTACTGCTGGCGGAAGAGTTTTGGTAGAAGGAATCGATTATAGCGTGAATTATCAATTGGGAAGAGTGCAAATTCTAGATCCTTCACTTCAGGCTTCCAATACGCCAATTAATGTTTCATTAGAAAATAATTCTGTTTTTGGTCAGCAAACCAAACGCTTTTTTGGAGTTTATGTAGAACATCAAATTTCGGATAAATTTTTATTGGGAGCTACTTTTTTAAAGTTAAACGAAAAACCATTTACACAGAAATCAAGTTTTGGACAGGAATCAGTAAACAATAGTATGTTTGGTTTCAACGGAAATTATTCATCAGAAATTCCACTTTTCACTCGATTGGTAAATAAATTACCTAATATGGATACGGACGTGCCTTCTAATCTTTCCGTTCGAGGTGAAATTGCATTTTTGGAACCTGATGACCCCAAAGGAAACAGTTTTCAAGGAGAATCAACTATATATGTAGATGATTTTGAAGGGTCACAATCTACCATAGATATGCGTTCTCCGTATGCTTGGAAATTGGCTTCAACGCCAATGAATGATAGTGATAGCCAATATAATTTTAACGCAAATGCCAATGATTTGAGTTATGGTTTCAAAAGAGCTAAACTGTCTTGGTACACCATTGACCCTGTTTTTTATACCACAAAACCATCTGGAATTTCAAATGACGATTTGTCATTAAATACCACAAGAAGAATTTTTAGCGAAGAATTATATCCGCTAACCGATATTGCGCAAGGTCAATCGCAGGTTGTAAACACTTTAGATCTATCTTATTATCCTACCGAAAGAGGGGCATATAATAATGTTTCGGATGTAGGAACCAATCCTAATAGTAATTTTGGTGGAATTATGCGCTCCTTAAATTCAACGAATTTTGAACAAGGAAATGTGGAATATATTCAATTTTGGGTATTAGATCCTTATGTTGGAGCAGGCGAAATACCAAAGACGAATACAGGTAAAATATATTTCAATTTAGGAGAAATATCAGAGGATATTTTGAAAGATGGAAAAAAACAATATGAAAATGGGCTTGGGCCAGATCAAATAATTTCAAAACCAAATCCTGGAACGGCAAATTGGGGAGATGTGCCCGCTTCACAGTCTTTAATTTATGCCTTCGATGCCAATGCTGCCAATCGTACAAATCAAGATATAGGCTTAGACGGTTTGGCCGATGCCAAAGAAGGAACTATTTATAGCAACTATGCTTCACAACCCGATCCAGCAGCAGATGATTACAAGTATTATTTGAATGCCACTGGAGGAATTTTAGATCGATACAGAGATTATAATGGTGTCGAAGGAAACTCGGCCGTTAATATTAATGACAACAATAGAGCTGCGACTGCGGATCCTGATGTAGAAGATATCAATAAGGATAATACGATGAACACCATCAATGCGTATTATGAATACAGCATTGATATGAAGCCAGATATGGGCGTAGGTCAAAATTATGTTACTGATATTAGAAATACTCAGTGGACTATGGACAACGGCGTGGTTACTGACGCCAGATGGATTCAGTTTAAAATTCCTGTTGCGCAACCCGAAAACACCATTGGAAACATATCGGATTTTAGATCGATTCGTTTTATGAGAATGTTTATGACTGGTTTTAGTAATGAAATTACGGTTCGTTTTGGATCTTTAGATTTAGTAAGAGGTGATTGGAGAAGATATACCAACACTTTGGATCCAATTGATCCCGATCCTACTAATGACAACACGAATTTTGATGTATTAGCCGTAAATCTTCAGGAAAATAACGATAGATGCCCTATAAATTATATCATTCCTCCGGGAGTGGAACAAGAACAATTGTATAGTGCTAACTCGGTCATCAATCAAAATGAGCAATCATTATCATTAAAAGTTTCGGGTGACGGTCTAGAACCAGAAGATTCGAGAGCTGTGTTTAAAAACGTGAGTGTCGATATGCGACAATTCAAAAAACTAAAAATGTTTTTGCACGCTGAATCTTTGCCTGGCGAAATTGCTCTTAATGATGATCAAATGATAGGTTTCATCCGATTTGGAAATGACTTTACTCAGAATTTTTATCAAATAGAAAAAAAATTAAAAGTAACTCTACCTGCACCAGCACTTGGCGCGAACTGCGCAGCCTTGAGTGCAGAAACCGTTTGGCCCGCTGACAATGAAATCGATTTGTCATTAGCATTGCTTACGGATATGAAGATTAAAAAGCCAAAAGACGCCTTGGATGGCATCTATTATCCGGATGACGACACCACCATAGAGGGCGATCCTGAAATGAGAGACGGAAACGCTAACTTGAGAATAGGAATTCGAGGAAATCCTAATTTTGGAATGGTTCGGAATTTGATGTTGGGAGTAAAAAGTAATGAAACCCATCAAGATATAAAAGGAGAAGTTTGGTTCGACGAACTCCGTGTTGCCGATATGGATAACAGTCGCGGAATGGCCGCTGTGTTGAATGTTGACACTAATTTTGCCGATTTTGCTACTGTTTCTGCTACGGGTAGAAAAAGCACTATTGGTTTTGGAGGAATCGAACAAGGACCAAACGAACGAAGCCGTGAAGATATTCAGCAATACAATATTGTTACCAATTTTAGTTTAGGAAAATTATTGCCTCCAAAATGGAAAATCAATCTACCATTCAATTACGCCATTGGAGAAGAAACAATTACGCCTGAATACGACCCGTTTAGCGAAGACATAAAACTCAAACAATTATTAGAAAATACGACCGATGCAGCTGAAAAAGATAATTATAAAAACAGGGCTGTTGACTATACCAAAAGAAAAAGTATCAATTTTATTGGAGTAAGAAAAGAAAGAGGGACGGAACAAAAACAAAAAATATACGACCCAGAAAACTTTACGCTTTCTCAGTCCTATAACGAAGTGGAACACCATGATTTTGAAATAGAACAATTTACAAATCAGGAATCTAATACGGCGGTTGATTATGCTTATAGCTTTCAACCTAAACCTATAGAACCTTTCAAAAAATCGAAGTTCACAAAAAAAAGTACATACTGGAAAGCTTTAAGCGATTTCAATTTTAATTATTTACCGTCTAATATTAATTTCAACACGAATATTATTAGACAATACAATCGCCAACAATTTAGACAAGTAGATGTTCAAGGAATTGGTCTAGATCCAATGTATAGAAGAAATTATGCTTTCAATTATAATTATGGATTTAATTATAATTTGACGAAAAATCTGAAATTTAGTTATACTGCCTCTTCAAACAATATTGTTAAAAACTATATGAATGAACAAAATGTTCCCATAGATGATTTAACAATATGGGACAATTATTGGAATATTGGAGAAGCCAACCAACACATGCAACAGTTGGTCTTGAATTACGAAATACCCCTTGATAAAATTCCAGTATTTAGCTTCATAAAAGCAAATTATTCTTACACTGGCGATTACAGTTGGCAAAGCGCTTCATTAGCATTGTCACAATATGTAGCCCCGGATGGAACCTCTTATGACTTGGGAAATACTATTCAAAATGCGATGTCTCATAATTTGAATGCCACGCTCAACATGGATTTGTTTTATAAATATGTGGGCTTGACCAAAAGATCACAAATGAAGCCCAAACCAAAATCTGCTGCTCCTAAACCAGGCGAAAAACTGACAGATACAAATGTTTTAGTTCCTAAAACGAACGATTTTGTAAATGGTTTGATAGGAGTTTTAACGAGTGTGAAAACCATTCAAGCCAATTATACTAAAAATAGCGGAACGGTTTTGCCAGGGTATACACCGGGAGTTGGATTCTTCGGGACTTCAAAACCTACCATTGGATTTATTTTTGGAAGCCAAGATGATGTAAGATATGAAGCTGCCAAAAACGGCTGGCTTACCAATTATCAAGACTTTAACCAAAATTACACGCAAGTAAACAACGAAATATTTAAATCAACGGTAAATATAGATTTGTTGCCCGATTTAAAAATAGATTTGTCATTAGACAGAGCTTATTCAAAGAATTTTTCGGAACAATATGATGTGGACATTGATGGAAACTACCATCCACGATCTCCTTATAGTTTTGGGATGTTTTCTATTTCGACTATTTTAATTAAGACTTCTTTTTCTGCAAGTGATGAAAATTTATCGGCCGCTTTTGATGACTTTAGGACTAACAGGCTTGCCGTTGCCAATAGATTGGCAATTGAGCACCAAAAAATTGACCCGTTGTACAATCCATCTATTACGGATGCCGATGGATTTCCAAAAGGCTTAGGCAAAAACAATCAAGCGGTATTATTACCAGCTTTTTTAGCAGCTTATTCTGGACAAAGTGCCTCGAATGTTTCGCTTGGAATTTTCAGAAGTTTTCCAATACCAAACTGGTCTATAAAGTACAATGGTTTGATGCGTTATGAGTTTTTCAAAAAGAATTTCAAACGCTTCTCTGTGCAACAAAATTATAGAGCTTCTTATACTGTCAATGCTTTCCGATCGAATTTCGAATATGATAAAAATCCAAATGGAGTCGATTTAGGGGGCAATTTTTTCAACAAAACCATTATGTCTAATGTCAATTTGGTGGAGCAGTTTAATCCGCTTATTCGAATGGATTTTGAATTGAAAAATTCATTGAAAATCCTAACCGAAATCAAAAAAGACCGAGCATTATCGATGAGTTTTGACAATAATTTATTAACCGAAGTAAAAGGAATCGAATATGTGGTGGGAATGGGTTATCGAATAAAAGACGTCGTTTTTTCTTCCAGCCTTGCCGATACTCCAACAGGAATAATCAAAAGTGATATTATTATAAAAGCAGATTTGTCGTATCGCAACAACCAGACAATTGTTCGATATTTAGATTATGACAACAATCAATTGGCCGGAGGACAAAATCTTTGGTCTTTAAAATTAACTGCCGATTATTCGTTTAGCAAAAACTTAACGGCGATTTTCTATTATGATCATGCCTTTTCCAAAGCAGTAATTTCGACTTCTTTTCCATTGACAAATATTCGGTCAGGGTTTACACTGCGATATAATTTCGGAAATTAATTTTCAGAATCCGAACAAAATTTGAACAGAAGATTGTTACATTTGCGAAATAAGGAAGCACATTTTAATAGTTCTGACAACAGTAATAATAATCCGACGATATTGTAATATCATAAATTTTCTGAATGTCTTAATGGTTTAAAAATATAATAACTCTCTTAGGTTCGTTTAGCGGACAAATTAATCACAAAATTTAAAATCTAAAATTACAATGAACGTACCAACAAATTTAAAGTATACAAAAGATCACGAATGGGTAAGCATTGACGGTGATATTGCGACAGTAGGAATTACTCATTTTGCACAAAAAGAATTAGGCGATATTGTATATGTAGAAGTGGAAACTTTAGATCAAACTCTCGATAAAGACGAAGTTTTTGGAACAGTTGAAGCCGTAAAAACTGTTTCGGATTTGTTTCTTCCTCTTTCCGGCGCAATTATCGAGTTCAATGATGCTCTTGACGGCAAACCAGAAAGTGTAAACACTGATCCTTATGGCGCAGGTTGGATGATAAAAGTGAAAATCGCAAATGTAGACGAAATAGGTTCCTTACTTTCGAGTGAGTCTTACACAGAATTAATCGGTGCGTAAAAGGATTTTTTTAACAGCAGCCTTATTTTGGACAGGAATAATCCTGTTTTTTTGTTTGGAAAATGCCAAAGATATTCCGCAAATAAACATACAATATATAGACAAAGTGATTCATTCAGTCTTTCATTTTGTATTTACAATGCTTTGGTTTTTGTATTTAAAAAAGAAATTAAATAGCTCCAATAATGTTAAACCTTTGGTATGGGCTTTTGTATTTTCGTTAGTTTTTGGAATTGCAATCGAATTGATTCAACAGTTTTTCACAAAAACTAGAACTGCCGATGTACTTGATGTTTTGGCAAATGCAACGGGTGCAACTCTTGCTTGCCTTGCCATCATTTTGTTGAATAAATACAATAGAATAATTGATAAAATTTAATTCATAAATTAAAGAGAATACCAATGAATATTAAGCAATACTTAGATTCGACTTATCTAAAAACACCTTCACAAGCAGGGCTAACTGAAGCCGAAAATACATTAATTGTCAAAGAATTTATCCAGGAAGCTATTGATGAGAATTTTAAACTCATTATGATTCGTCCCAATATGGTTTCATTGGCTCATAAAATGATTACGGAGGCCAATTCCCCAGTTCAAATAGGAACGGTAATCGATTTTCCCAATGGAACGGCAGGATTAGAAGCCAAACTTATCGAAGCCACTCAAGCCATTCAAGACGGCGCCGACGACCTTGATTTTGTTTGCAATTATGAAGCCTTTAAAGCCGGAAATGTTGATTTGGTTAAAGGAGAAATCGTAAAAGGAACGCAATTAGGTTTTGCCCATAACAAAGTTGTAAAATGGATTATCGAAGTGGCAGCACTCAACGATAAGCAAATTATGCAGC
>JAAFGY010000032.1 GCA_010365135.1 Flavobacterium sp. | reverse complement strand
TGTATCACATACTTTTCATCAAATGCTAATCCATTGTCGATTAAAGCCTGTTTGTAACCATTGAAACGGTTCAAAAATATCTCTAAAGATTGATTCCCTTTTAAATGAGCAATTCGAGTACAGCCCTGATCAATTAGATGTTTAGTCGCTAGATAAGAGACATCATAATCATTTATCGTAACGGAACTGACGCCATCAATATTTTTTTTTCTATCAAAAAACACCAAAGGAACTTTTTTCTCAATAACCCTTTTTATAATTCTGTCATTTTCAGTACTAACATTAGAAACTGACATTAAAATGCCATCAACTTGCGCATTTAATAGCGTATTTATATTTTCAATCTCCCTTATTTCGTCTTCGTGGGTTTGACAAATAATTACATTATATTTATGTGCATACAATTCTTCTTCAATTCCTCTTATTATAGAAGCAAAAAAATTACTGTCAATTCTCGGAACAATAACACCAACATTAAAACTCTTTCCGCTTCGAAGTGCTAAAGCCAGCTTATTTTGTCGATAATTCATTTTTGTAGCAGTCTCTAATACGAGTTTGCGGGTACTTTCGCTAATTTTGGGATTATTATTTAATGCTCTTGATACTGAAGCAGCTGTAATATCTAGCTCTTTTGCAATATCATAAATAGTGGTTCTATGGGACATACAAGGGTTTTATTGTAAAATTTTTAAGCAAATTTAAATAAAAAAAACACATATTCTATTTTAAATGTTAACGATTACATAATTTTTAGTTAAATTTATATTTTGCGGTAAATAAATTACAAATAACGGATAGCAAAATTACATTTTTATAAAAATTTAAAGTATAAATCTAATTTTATTAATTATTTGACCGTTTTTTTTGTTTAAATCAAACTTATTTGTATGTTTGCGTAATCGATTGCATTATTTAATACTCCAATTTCTAAAAGTAAAACTGATGAAACTTTTTAAAACACAGTCTATTCAAACAAAAGCGCCGAAAATCATTCCGTCTTTAATAGTCTTTGCCTTAATAACCCTAACATCAGCAAGTGCTCAAGTAAATCCTGAAACTAAAGCAGCTTGGGAGAAAATGGAATCAATACTAAGCACTATAAAATATCCAACTTTTCCAAGTAAAACCTACAATATACTAAAGTATGGCGCCAAGTCAAATGGGGTTTTCGACAGTTCTAAAGCCATAAAAAAAGCTATTCAAACTTGCTCACAAAAAGGTGGCGGCATTGTTTTGGTTCCAAAAGGGAAATATTTATCGAGCGCCATCCACCTCGAAAATAACGTGAATTTACATCTAGACGAAGGCGCTGAAATTATTTTTAGTGTCAATCCTAAAGACTATCTTCCGTTAGTTCACACCACATTTGAAGGAACAGAATGCATGAATTATTCCCCGCTTATTTATGCTTATAAAAAAACAAATGTTGCCGTAACGGGAAAGGGAATTTTAAATGGTCAAGCTAGCAACACACATTGGTGGAACTGGAGTGGTAGTGATAAATACGGGTGGAAAAAAGGAGAGCCCTCACAAATTGGACCTCAAAATCGCGAATTATTAGTAAGTATGGGAGAAAATAATACACCTGTGTCCGAAAGAATTTTTGGAGAAGGCCATTATATAAGACCCAATTTTATGGAATTTTTTGAATGCAATACAATTCTTGTCAAAGATGTTACCATCCTGAACACGCCTTTTTGGGTTATTCATCCAATGAAATCGACAAATGTTACCATAGATGGCGTTACAATCAATAGCCACGGACCGAATAACGATGGCTGTGATCCGGAATATTCCAAAAATGTAATTATAAAAAATTGTAACTTCAATACGGGGGACGATTGCATTGCCATAAAAGCGGGTAAAGATGGCGATGGAAGACGTGTTGCTATAAAAAGTGAAAATATAATTGTTCAAAATTGTAAAATGTTCGATGGACATGGTGGTGTAACTATTGGAAGCGAAATTTCCGGCGGAGTTAGCAATGTTTTTGTCGAAAACTGCATTATGAACAGCCCCAACTTGGATATTGCAATCCGTTTAAAAACAAATTCAAGAAGAGGAGGATTGATCGAAAACCTCTATGTTAGAAATTTGGAAATAGGGCAAGTTAAAGAAGCGGTTTTAAAAGTCGATATGTTTTATAACGTTTACGGAAATCAAACTGGTAATTTTATTCCGCGCATCGAAAATATTTATCTAGAAAATATTACTGTTAAAAATGGCGGTAAATACAGTATTTTAGCCAAAGGATATAAGGAATCACCAATAAAAAACATCACTTTCAATAAGGTTACAATCGATAAAGTAGGAACCCCATTTTCGGCACAAAATGTAGAAAATCTAAAATTTATTGACACCTATATTAATGGTGAACTTATAAAAAATACTCAGAATTAAAATTTCTAGAAATAGAATTTATGAAATAACGAATGAATTTTTTGTTTGATAAAAACTTCAAAAAATATTCAAACCCGACAATGAAAAAAATTGCATTACTCCTATTCTTTTTCTCCAAATTTGTTTTTGCACAAACTGATTTTCCTATCGATACCACTTACACTGTAAAAAGCGTTTATCTTAAGGTAAAAAAAGAATATCCACACGTTAGCATTGTTCAACCCAGAAAGTATGAAAATGTAAATCAAAAAAAGGAAATCGTTTATAAACAAATAAATTCGCGAAAACTGCATTTCGATGCTTATTATAACAATTCGAATTCACTAAACCCTGCAATAGTAATTATTCACGGAGGTGGATGGAAATCGGGAAACAAATCTCAAATGGAAATTTTCGCCCTAGAAATGGCCTCAAAAGGGTACTCTTGTTTCAATATAGAATACCGATTATCTCCTGAAGCAAAATATCCTGCAGCAGTATTTGATGTAAAAAATGCAATTCAATACATCAAAACCAAAGCAAAAAAATACAATGTCGATACTACTAAAATAGCTGTTTTAGGTTGCTCATCGGGTGGACAAATGGCTGCTTTAATTGGAACTACCAATGGAAATCGTACTTTTGAAGATACCAATAAAAAAGCTAAATTTTCCTCAAACGTACAAGCTATAGTCAATATAGATGGCATTTTAGCTTTTAAACATCCCGAAGCCAAAGAAGGAGTGGTAGCCGGTTTATGGTTGGGCGGAAGTTATGAAGAAATTCCTATAATTTGGTATCAAGCATCGCCCTTAAATCATACCGATAAAAACACGCCTCCTATCTTATTTATCAACAGCAGCATTCCTCGATTTCACGCCGGAAGAGATGATATGATAGCTGTTTTGAACAAAAACGGAATATACAGTGAAGTCCAAATCCTTCAAAATTCGCCGCACTCTTTTTGGTTTCTGAATCCTTGGTTTGATGAAACCATTAATTACACCACTCAATTTCTTAATAAAATATTCAAACAATAATCTCAATTTTTATATACATTACAAAAATGAAAATAGCAAAAATCGTCACAGCAGCAATCCTTGTTAGTTTAACCTCTTGCCAAGTTCAAAACAAAAAAAGTACTACCACAAATTCGGGCGCTTATGCCGAAATCTCTGTTAAAGAAGGTGGAAAATGGGAAGGTCGCAAATACATTGGCGGAACCTTCAAGAATGTTCAAAGTTTAAAGAATGCCCCAGAACATACCGATCATTCTTTTGACATTCGTTACGAAGGACCAGGTTTCGAAAACAAACATATGGCGTATCGTTTGTATTTAGATTGGCGCAACGCCATTGATCTTTTTGGCAAATATTCGGATACTATTGTGCTTCCAAAAGTTGGTTTAGATGGTTTTCAATCGTATCACGAAAAGTGCGAATGGGGATCAGATATTCTAAAAGCTGGAAAAGCAATGGGAATAGGTTCAATTGGTCGCTATGTAAACAAGCAAGTTTTACATTTTAATGAGGTCGATTCTACCTTGGTAAATGTGGAAAATCAAAAAAACTTTTCGGCAGTCAATGTGAATTATTTTGGTTGGAAAACAGCCAACGAAAAAATTGATTTAAAATCGAAACTAACCGTTGTTCCCGAAGAACGCTACGTAAAACACACCTTTACTCCCTCTAAAAAAATAGACGGAATTTGCACTGGAATTGTAAAGCTGAACAAATTAGAATTAATTCAAAAAACAAGTGCCAACAAAAAATGGGCATACATCGCCACTTATGGAGCACAATCGATGTTTTCGGATAATTTAGGATTAGCCATTTTTTATGAAACTGCAACAGTAGAAAATAGTGTTGAAGGCGTAGATGACCATTTATTGGTTTTTAAACCTACAACAAATTCGGTCAACTATTACTTTCTGGGTGCTTGGGAAAAAGAAAAAGCAGGAATTAAAACCAAAGAAGAATTTTTGACTTATTTAGATCAAAAATTAACGATTTTAAACAAAAAAAACCAACTTTAGTTTTAAAATTTTTTTTACATTTTAAATTTTGAAAGGCTGGAAATAATAATAAAATTGGCATACTTTTAGTTTCAAATGAAAAATTGTTTCATCAACAAATAGACTAATTTCTTTTGACCACAATTGAATTTAATCCATAAAAATTAGATTAGAATAGTAAACACCATAATTATGATAAACATAAAATTAAACGGACTTAAAATAGCATCATTATTTATTTCGCTTGCCTTTTTTAGTTGCAAAACAGTGGCTCAAGATCCTATTAAAAAAGCGGAGCCGCAAAGTCAAGAAACAATTTCAAAAGACTCAAAATGGTCTGATAAAATGGCTTTAACATTAATGAAACGCTATCCTGAAGCCTATATGATTGATGATGCCAAAGCCCCAAAATGGGACTATGTGCACGCTTTAGCACTTTACTCTTTTGAAGAATTGTATAAAAAAAATCCAGATCCTAGATATGCTGCTTACATAAAAAACTATGTTGATATTCTAGTTCAAAACGACGGTACTATTAAAACGTATGAACTAGAAAAATACAATATTGACCTAGTTTTGCCCGGAAGATTGTTGTTTAATTTATATGAAACTACCAAAGAAAAACGCTATCTAACAGCAATGCAAACGCTAAAAAAACAACTCGAAGGACAACCTAGAACTTCGGAAGGTGGATTTTGGCACAAACAATTGTACACCAACCAAATGTGGCTTGACGGATTGTATATGGGCGAACCATTCTACGCACAATACACCATAACTTTTGAAAATGGAAAAAATTTAGACGATGTTGCTAAACAATTTGAACAAATTCAATTGCATGCAACCGACCCAAAAACAGGATTATTATATCACGGTTGGGACGAAAAAAAATTAATGCCTTGGGCTAATAAACAAACGGGAGTTTCTCCAAACTTTTGGTCACGATCAATTGGTTGGTATATGATGGCTTTGGTAGATGTTTTAGATTATTTCCCAAAAGACCATCCAAAACAGAAAGAATTAGTAGGCTATTTGAATACTATCGCTGCAAGTTTGGCTAAATTCCAAGACAAATCCGGAATGTGGTATCAAGTAACGGATCAAGGTGCAAAAGAAGGAAATTATCTTGAATCATCAGGAACTTCGATGTTTGCTTATTCTTATGCAAAAGGTGTAAACAAGGGGTATTTACCAGCCAAATACAAAAAAGTGGCCAACAATGCCTTTGATGGTTTAACCAAACAATTGATAAAAATAGAGGCCGATGGAACAATCACTTTAACTCAAGCATGCGCAGTTGCTGGACTTGGTGGTAATCCATATAGAGATGGTTCTTATGAATACTATGTTAATGAAAGAAAAAAAGATAATGATCCAAAAGCTACCGGTCCATTTATTTTGGCTGCATTAGAATTAAATAGATAAAATTATATATCCATTTCGAATGAAATTTTTAAAGTTATCTTCTATTTTTTTATGTTGCATTGCTCTTCAAACGGCAATTGGACAAGAAAAAAACGAAATTTTCCGCTCCCAAGTTTGGGTTGCTGATAATGGCGACGGAACATACAAAAATCCGATTATCAATGCTGATTACTCGGATCCTGATGTGATTCGTGTTGGCGATGATTATTATATGACCTCCTCATCGTTCAATTGTATTCCGGGCTTGCCCATTTTGCATTCCAAGGATATGGTCAATTGGGAATTAGTAAATTATGCGCTTAAAAAGCAACCTCCTTTTGAAGTTTATGAAAAACCAGGCCACGGAAATGGAGTTTGGGCGCCGTCTTTACGATTTCATAATGAGGAATTTTATATTTATTATCCTGATCCCGATTATGGAATTTATATGATTAAAACCAAAGACCCAAAAGGCACTTGGTCTGAACCTATTTTGGTAAAAGACGGAAAAGGTTTGATTGATCCTTGCCCATTATGGGACGATGATGGCAAAGTGTATCTTGGGTATGCTTATGCCGGAAGTAGAGCAGGAATCAAAAGTCTTTTGGCAATTTGCACATTAAATACTGAAGGAACTCTTGCCAACAACAATGACGATGTTATTATTATTGACGGTCACGATGGTGAAGCCACTATTGAAGGACCAAAATTATACAAACGCAATGGTTTTTATTATGTTTTTGCTCCAGCAGGTGGTGTTCCAACCGGATGGCAAACTGTTATAAGATCCAAAAACATTTGGGGTCCATACGAGAAAAGAAAAGTGATGGATCAAGGAAAGTCTAAAGTGAATGGGCCACATCAAGGAGCTTGGGTGCAAACACAAACTGGAGAAGATTGGTTTTTCCACTTCCAAGACAAACGTGCTTATGGTAGAGTCGTTCATTTGCAACCAATGAAATGGATTAAAGATTGGCCAGTAATTGGAGCCGACAAAGATGGAGATGGAACTGGCGAACCTGTAGCGACATACAAAAAACCCAATGTTGGAAAAACGTATCCTATAACAACTCCACTAGATTCTGACGAATTTAATACTTCCAAATTAGGATTGCAATGGCAATGGCACGCCAATCAACAGGTGTATTGGGGTTTCCCTTCTGCAATGGGTTATTACACAATGTACTGTCGTCCTATTGCTAAAGATCACACTAATTTATTTGATGTTGGGAATTTATTATTACAAAAATTTCCATCCGATGAATTTACAGCAACTACCAAAATGACTTTTAATGCCCGTTTCGACGATGAACAAACTGGTTTATTAATAATGGGATTGGATTACAGTTATTTAAAAGTGAAACAATCAGCAGGTCAACTTTCTATCTCACAAGTTATTTGTAAAAATGCAGACAAAAAAGGAACTGAAAGCGAAAGCGATTCCTTTAAATTAAAAAGCAATACCTTCTACCTTCAAGTAAAAGTAAAAGCCGGCGGAATTTGTAATTTCTTTTATAGCGAGGACGGTAAGAAATTCATACCTATAGGAACTGATTTTACTGCAAAAGAAGGTAAATGGATTGGAGCAAAAATAGGTTTTCTGGCTCTTAGAAATGGAAGCATAAACGATGCAGGAAATATTAGAATTGACTGGTTTAGAATAACAAAATAACAATATTTAAAATGAAAAAATTAAAAACAGCAATTGTCTTTGCTTTACTAATTACATTAAATTCAGTAATTTACGCTCAAGTTCATGATCAAAAGTGGTCTGAAATTATTAACGAATCGGAACCCGCTTGGTTTGCTACAGCAGAAGCAAAAGCAGTAGCGGAAAATGTATTGCTATACCAACGCAATATTGGTGGTTGGCCCAAAAACATCCAAATGCAAAATCCATTGACCGAGGTAGAAAAGCAAAATTTAATTGCTCTTAAACCAACTACAAAGGAGATAACAACAGATAATAAAGCAACAACACAAGAAATGTTGTTTTTGTCTAAAATGTATGCTCAAACTCCTGACGAAAGATATAAAACAGCTTTTTTAGCTGGATTTGACTATTTGTTGAAAGCCCAATACGAAAATGGTGGTTGGCCACAATTTTATCCTCTTAAAAAGGGATATTATACTCACATCACTTATAATGATGACTCGATGGTCAACATTTTGAATGTATTAAAAGAATGCATCGATAAAACCGATTATTATTCTATAAAACCATCCGAAGCTACTCTGGAAAAAGCCAAAATCGCTTTCAACAAAGGAATTGATTGCATCGTTAAAACACAATACAAACAAAATGGTGTATTAACAGCTTGGTGTGCACAACACGATGAACTGACTTTGCTACCCGCAAATGCAAGAGCTTACGAATTAATTTCGTTAAGCGGCAAAGAATCAGCTAAAATTGTTTTGCTTTTAATGTCTATCGAAAAACCCTCTCCTGAGGTTATTACTGCTGTAAATAGTGCGGTTGCTTGGTTCGAAAAAACAAAAATCACTGATCTTAGAGAAGATAGAGTTGCTGTTCCAAATAGCAAAATTATTGAAAAAGTGATGGTCAAAGACCCGAATGCAGCTCCAATTTGGGCTCGTTTTATGGAACTCAGCGACAACAAACCTTTTTTCTGTGATAGAGATGGAATCAAAAAAGCATCCATAGCCGAGATAGGTCAAGAACGAAGAACGGGATATGCATGGTATACCAACGAACCTAAGGAAGTTTTGAAAAAATATCCAGCCTGGAAAAAAAAACTGAAATTGTAACTGAAAAGATAGTTCCAAAGAAAAATTTAGCTCCAAAAGACGAATTTAACATCGTTGTTGACAAAAATGGAAGCGGTGATTTTACAACAATTCAAGAAGCTATAAATGCTGCAAAGTCTTACCCTTCAGAAAGAATTACTATTTTTATTAAAAACGGCGTTTACTTTGAAAAAATAAAAATCCATTCCTGGAATCCTTATATTTCCTTAATTGGTGAAAGCCGAGAAAAAACAATTATTACCTATGATGACTATTTCAACAAAATAAATATCGGCAGGAACAGCACTTTTTATACGTATACTGTTTTAGTGGAAGGCAACGATTTTATTGCAAAAAATTTAACGATTCAAAACACTTCAGGGCCAGTAGGCCAAGCCGTTGCGCTGAATGTGAATGCCAATAGAGTGGTAATTAGCAACTGCTCCATATTAGGAAATCAAGATACACTTTACACTTCTGGCGAAGGAACAAAAAACTATTTTAAAGATTGTTATATCGAAGGTACAACTGATTTTATTTTTGGAGACGCCACAGTTTTATTCGAAAATTGTGTTATAAATAGTAAAAGCAATTCTTATATAACTGCCGCTTCTACTCCTCAAAACACTGAATTTGGTTATGTTTTTAAAAACTGCAAACTTACCGCCAATGAAAATGTCACCGAAGTATATCTAGGAAGACCGTGGCGAATTTTTGCTAAAACTGTTTATATAAATTGCGTAATGGCCAACCATATTAAACCCGAAGGTTGGCACAATTGGTCAAAACCCGAAGCAGAAAAAACAGCTTTTTACGCTGAATACAATTGTAGTGGTGACGGTTTTCAACCAGCAAAAAGATTGAATTGGTCGCATCAATTAAAAAAGTCAGAAGCAAAAAAATATACCATCGAAAATGTTATGGGAGTAAATTTTTCTAAATTAATAATAGAATCTCTTTCAAAATAAAAAAACATGAAATTCAAATTAGCTCTTCTATTCCTGATTTCGTTCTGTTGTTTTGCACAAAATGATAGTTTTCCATCTGCTAAAGTGAATGAAATTGTTAAACAAATTCAAGTGCCAAAATTTCCGTCATTCAAAATTGAGGTAACAAAATTGGGTGCAAAAGGCGATTCCATCAGCAATGCAAAACCTGCATTTGATAAGGCAATGGCACTTTGCAAAAAGAATAACGGAGGCACAATCATTGTTCCAAAAGGCATTTATACACTTAATGGTCCAATTCATTTTGTAAGCAATGTAAATCTACATTTAGAAGAAGGTGCCAAAATTCGATTTGGTTCGAATCCAAAAGATTATCAATTGGTTTTAACCAGTTGGGAAGGAACAATGCTTTACAATTATAGTCCACTGATTTATGCTAATAATGTGGAAAACATCGCCATTACAGGAAACGGAATTATTGATGGTGAAGCCAAAAATACTTGGATAAAATGGAAATCTCTTGAAAAGAAAGACCAACTTTTGACTAGAGAAATGAACCACAAAAATACGCCAATTAAAGAGCGGATTTTTGGCGAAGGTCATTATTTAAGACCTCAACTCATTCAGTTTTTCAATTCGAAAAATATTCTTATTGAAGATGTCCAAATAGAAGATTCCCCTTTTTGGTGCATCCATTTGCTAAAAAGTAAAAGTATCACCATACGTGGCTTAACATACAATGCTCATAACAATAATAATGATGGAATTGACCCAGAATATTCGAGTGACATTTTAATCGAAAATATATTGTTTGATAATGCCGATGACAATGTTGCCATCAAAGCAGGAAGAGACGATGAAGGACGCAGCAATTCCAACACACCTTCGGAAAATATTGTGATTAGAAATTGCGCATTCAAAGGATTACACGCCATTGTTATTGGCAGCGAAATGTCGGCTGGAGTTCGAAATGTATATGTCGAAAACAACAAATTCAGAGGATATTTAAAAAGAGGTATTTTTATAAAAACAAATTCCGATCGTGGTGGGTTTGTCAAAGATATTTATTTCAATAACCTAGCCTTCGGGAAAGTGGAAGACTGCATTTACATCACCGCAAATTATCACGGAGAAGGCAGCGGATTATTTTCTTCCAAAGTTTCTGATATTTATTTTTCTAATATTAGCTGCGTCGAAGCCACAAATACGGGAATTGTAATCGAGGGATTTCCAGATAAAAAAGTAGCAAATATCAAACTAGATCACGTAACAATTCAGTCTGCAAAAAACGGAATGACAATTACAAACACTGAAAATGTAAGGACAAATGAAGTTATAATTGGCGAAAAAGCCACCACTCCAACAGCTGTAAAATAAATTTAATACTAAAACTAAAAATCATGAAATGGATTTCCATATTATTACTGCTAATCTCGCTAAACTGTTTTGCACAAAAACCAACCATTTATGGTATTGGAGATTCTACAATGGCCAATAAAATAAAACCAGAGGAAAACCCAGAACGCGGTTGGGGACAAATGTTGCCACTGTTTTTCAATGACAATATTACAATAGATAATAGAGCGGTAAATGGCAGAAGTACTAAAAGTTTTATCGCTGAAAAACGTTGGGATGATATTTATAAAATTCTAAAAAAAGGAGATTATGTTTTCATACAATTTGGCCATAATGACGCCAAAGAAAAAGATTCATTGCGTTACACCAATCCACATACTGCTTATCGCCACAATTTAATTCGTTTTGTAACCGAGACCAGAGCAAAAGGTGCAACACCTATTATTTTTTCTTCAATTGCGAGAAGAAATTTTAACGAAAGTGGTGTCTTGATTAGCACTCACGGCGATTACACTTTAGAAGCGCGCTTAGTTGCCCAAGAATACAATGTTCCCTTCATCGATATGGAATATTACTCTGAATTATTGGAACAATCTTATGGACCTGAAAAATCTAAGCAATTGCATTTGTACTTTAAAGCTGGCGAAATACCGTATTACAAAGAAGATAAAGCTGACGACACTCATCTTGGTGTAAAAGGAGCCACAGCAATTGCAAAAATTGCCGTAGAAGAATTGAAAAAAACAAATTTAGATATTGTAAAATATATTAGAAAATAAATCGCTTTATTCATCTTCAAACCTGTCGAATATAGGCAATTAAAAGTTTTATTCGAATTTTATTTTAGTTACAAAAACTGCCTTTAAAGAGATAATTCTTTTAAAAGGCAGTTTTTATTTATGGAATAAAAAGAACTTAAACAAAATATTAAAAATTCTAAAATTGTACTATTTTATTTTAAAATATTAGAAATAATTGCATTTAATCGATTTTATTTGTTGTTTCGTCGTTATCCGTATACATTTATAATTCCAAATCTAACTCTCTAATGATGAACATATTAATCATAAAAGAATTCTTAATAATACAAAAATGAAAACAATAAATGTAAATGAAGGTGTAATTCTTACGGTTAATACAACCGTGTCTCAAGAAAATAATCAGTACAATCAAAATAGATGGTCTATTAAAAAAGCCGAAGATTGGTATTCCCAACACAGTTGGATGATTGGTGCTAATTTTATTCCAAGTACTGCCATTAACCAGCTGGAAATGTGGCAAAAGGAAACATTTGATCCGGACACAATAGACAAAGAATTAGGGTATGCTGAAAATATTGGTATGAACACTGTTCGAGTATACCTTCATAGTTTAGTTTTTAAAGAAAATGCAGAAGGGTTTAAAAATCGAATGGAAGCTTATTTAAAAATAGCAGACAAACACAATATTAAAACCATTTTTGTGATATTTGATGACGTATGGGGTAAAAATCCCATGTTAGGTACGCAACCAATTCCAATGCCAGGAGTACACAATTCGGGTTGGGTCCAAGATCCAGGTGACCCAGCTTCGACGGATGAGAAGAACTTTCCAGAACTAAAGCGGTATGTACAAGATATTATACAAACGTTTTCTGATGATAATCGTATCCTTATGTGGGATTTGTATAATGAGCCAGGAAATAGTAATAAATTAAATTCTTCACTTCCTCTTCTTTCTAAAGTTTTCGAATGGGCCAGAGAAATAAACCCAAGTCAACCGTTGACTGCTGGCTTGTGGACTTGGACTTTTATAGAACTCAATGAATTTCAGGCTTTAAATTCTGATGTTATTACTTATCATCATTATGGGGATGCCACAGAGCATCAACAAATTATTAATGAATTTAAGTCACATGGAAAGCCCATAATTTGTACGGAATATATGGCTCGAACCAAAAACAGCAGATTTTCAAACATTTTACCACTATTAAAAAAAGAAAATATTGGGGCAATTAATTGGGGATTGGTAGCAGGAAAATCAAATACTATTCATCAGTGGGATATCCCTACTTTAAATGGGCAAGAGCCTATAGAATGGTTTCATGATATATTCAATAATGATGGCTCGCCACATCGTCAGGATGAGATAAATTTGATAAAAAAATTAACCTCTGAAGAATTTGTTCAAGCGGAACTGATCCTGAGCCAACCAATGGTTGAAATATTTGAATAAGTCATCTACTCAAAATTGAGCAAATACTAAAATATCTCAAAACTAATAAAGCCACTTTTCAGTGGCTTTTTGTGCTTTAAAACAAAGTAATTTGCCCGTCTTCGTCGAGCTGAATGTCATCAATACTTTCATTTATAGAACTAACTTCCGTTTCCCCTTCCACTTCTAATTCTTCAGGTATTACTTCTTCTGGTTCTTCATAAGGCAAAGGTTCTAAAAGATTAACTTGCTTCAACTTATCAGTAGCCAATTGATTTCCGAGCGCTTTAAAACCTTTCACAGCAATAAAACTTTCAATATCTACCAATTGATTCTCTTTTTGAACCCCTTTTACTTTCGTGAAAACTAATTCAGCCATTGGACGATAATCAGTCGAAACAATTTCTAGTTGCGATTTAGGATGTTCCGTAATGAAAATTTCCTCTTTTCCCTCGCTTTCAATCAAGAAACGTTTGATATAATAACGCTCTTTTTCGCCATCGTAATAAATAGCGGAAATTGGTTTTTTAGGATGCCATTTTTCCAAAATTACCATATCTTCATCAAAATGTGTAGCTAATTCTGGGATGATAACTTTTAATTTTCCAGTTTGCGAAATCACCAAAATCTTGTCGTTTGGTCTGAATTCGCCCAAAAGTTCTCCTCTTGCATCCACATTTAATCGTTGAACGGTATCGTCGAACCAGATTTTCCTCGGTTTCAAAGTTGAAATTCCTTTTTCCTTAATTTCGATTTTTTTGATTGGATATTTAGTTACCAAATTCCCTTTAGAAGCTCTACCTTTTATGGCCATCTCGGCAAAATCCAAATCCCACTTCAGTTTTTTGACACTGCCTATCTGGCGTAAAATAATGGTAATGACCTCAGCTTCACCATTTGGATTATGAGTAAAATATAATACTTGCGACCCTTTGGTTTCATTGGTCAAATCGTATAATTTATCCCTTGTAACTCCGGAAACATTGAACCGTTTTATATAAGCTGGACCCGATTTTCCGTCACGATAAATCATATTATAAATCGTTCGCTTGTCGCTTTTGTCAAAAATGGCAATGTGAATAATGTCTTTTCCAACGAATTTTTTATCATCGACTTTGCAAATCATCATACTTCCATCGCGGAGAAAAACAATTACATCGTCAATATCGGAGCAATCCGTAACATATTCATCTTTCTTTAATCCCGTTCCAATGAAGCCTTCTTCCCTATTTACATAGAGTTTTGTGTTTCGCAAAGCTACTTTTGTGGCTTCTATATTATCAAAACTGCGTAATTCGGTTTGGCGTTCGCGACCTTTTCCGTATTTCTCTTTTAAACGGTTGAAATACGTAATGGCATAATCAATTAGATTATCCAAATGATGCTGTACTTCCTTCATTTCGTCCTCCAATTTTGCAATAAAATCATCTGCTTTATCCGAATCGAAACGCGTAATACGAATCATTGGAATTTGGGTTAATTTTTGCAAATCATCATCCTCAATGGCTCTAACAAATGATTTTTGGAAAGGCTCAAATCGGTCGTACATATAAACATACAAAGATTCTCGATCGGAATACAATTTGAATTCAATGTACATTTCTTCGCGAATGAATATTTTTTCCAATGTCGAAAAATGCCATTTATTTTTGAGTTCTTCTAATTGAATTTCGAGTTCTTGTCGAAGCAAATCAACGGTTCTTTCCGTTGAAATTTTCAACATATGAGAAACCCCAACAAACAGCGGTTTGTTATCTTCAATGACGCAACCCAAAGGTGCTACCGAAGTTTCGCAACCCGTAAAAGCAAACAGCGCATCTATCGTTTTATCTGGAGAAACGCCCGGAAAAAGATGGATTAATATCTCTACATCCGCAGCGGTATTGTCCTCGATTTTCTTGATTTTGATTTTCCCTTTTTCGTTGGCTTTCAAAATACTGTCAATCAAAGTGGTCGTATTGGTCGAAAACGGAATTTGAGTAATCACCAAAGTATTTTTGTCCCATTGGGCGATTTTGGCACGAACACGAACTCTTCCGCCACGCATTCCATCATTATAATTAGAAACATCGGCAATTCCTGCAGTTTGAAAATCAGGAAAAATCTGGAATGATTTTCCTTTTAGAATTTTTATAGAAGCGTCAATTAATTCATTAAAATTGTGCGGCAATACTTTCGTGGAAAGTCCTACGGCAATCCCCTCAGCACCTTGCGCTAAAAGCAATGGAAATTTTACAGGGAGATTATTGGGTTCGGCCCGACGTCCGTCATAAGAAACGCCCCAATCTGTAATTTTCGGAGAATACAACACTTCTAAAGCAAATTTCGACAACCGCGCTTCAATATAACGAGAAGCCGCAGCGCTATCGCCCGTGAGGATATTTCCCCAGTTTCCTTGGCAATCTATCAGCAATTCTTTTTGACCAATTTGCACCATCGCATCACCAATACTCTGATCTCCGTGCGGATGATATTGCATCGTGTGCCCAACGACATTCGCAACTTTATTGTAACGACCATCGTCCAATTCCTTAAGCGAGTGCATAATTCGACGCTGAACGGGTTTAAAACCATCCTCAATAGCCGGAACAGCACGCTCCAAAATCACGTACGAAGCATAATCTAAAAACCAATCTTTGTACATTCCTGTAACTTTGGTAATGGTGTCATTGCCTTCGTCATTATTTTCGTAAAAATGCTGCATCCCAGTTGAAGTTTTTATGTCTTCAAAGCCCTCTTCATTTGTTGACTCTTTTAACTCTTCGTTACTTTCTTCTTCGTTTGGGATAATGTTATCTTCGTCTTCGTCCATTTTTTTTAGCTTGCTTCAATCGTATCTAATTCCACCTTCAAATTCTTGATAATAAATTCTTGTCGGTCCGGCGTGTTTTTTCCCATATAGAAGGACAACAATTGCTCCACCGAAGTGTTTTTATCCATCATAATTGGATCCAATCGAATGGTTTCTCCAATGAAATTCTTGAATTCGTCTGGCGATATTTCTCCCAATCCTTTAAATCGCGTGATTTCCGGTTTTGGTTTTAGTTTTTCGATGGCATCTCTTCTTTCTTCTTCTGAATAGCAATAAATGGTTTCTTTCTTATTTCGAACTCTAAAAAGTGGCGTTTGCAAGATATATAAATGTCCTTCTTTGATTAATTCAGGGAAGAATTGCAGAAAAAATGTAATCAACAATAATCGAATGTGCATTCCATCAACATCGGCATCGGTTGCGATTACAATATTGTTGTAACGGAGGTTTTCCATATCGTCTTCGATGTCCAAAGCCGCTTGCAACAAGTTGAATTCTTCGTTTTCATACACAATTTTTTTGCTCATTCCATACGAATTCAAAGGCTTTCCACGCAAACTAAAAACCGCTTGGGTGTTGACATCACGCGATTTTGTTATTGATCCAGATGCAGAATCTCCCTCGGTTATGAAAAGCGTACTTTCAAGATTTCTTGGGTTTTTAGTATCAGTCAGATGCGCTCTACAGTCCCGCAATTTTTTGTTGTGTAGATTCGATTTCTTGGCTCGGTCTTTCGCTAATTTTCGAATACCAGAAAGTTCTTTTCGTTCTCGTTCGGCTTGCATAATTTTGCGCAAAAGTGCATCAGCAGTTCCCTGATTTTTATGCAAATAACTGTCTAATTTATTTTTTACAAAATCATTAATAAAAGTACGAACTGAAGGCATTCCGGGTTCTGAACCCATGTCAGTCGAACCTAATTTCGTCTTGGTTTGCGACTCAAAAACCGGTTCCATCACCTTGATACTAATCGCGGTAACAATCGATTTTCGCACATCCGAAGCTTCAAAAGGTTTGTTGTAAAATTCTCTTATGGTTTTTACAATAGCTTCGCGATAAGCAGCCAAATGCGTTCCTCCTTGAGTCGTATTTTGCCCGTTTACAAATGAATGATACTCTTCAGAATATTGGGTTTTGCTATGCGTCAACGCAATTTCGATGTCGTCGCCTTTTAAGTGAATTATGGGATATTCTAAATCTTCTACACTAATGGTTTCCTCCAATAAATCTTTTAATCCATTTTCGGAAAAATATTTTTCGCCGTTGAATAAAATCGTCAGACCATTGTTTAAGTAACAATAGTTTTTGAGCATTTTGATTATATATTCGTAACGGTATTTGTAATTTTTGAAAATCGATTCGTCCGGAATAAAAGTAACTTTGGTTCCTTTTCGTTTGGTCGTTTCAATAATATCTTCGTCCAAAACCAAATTTCCTCCGGAGAATTCAGCTCCTTTTTGTTTTTCATCACGAACGGATTCGACCCGAAAATAACTAGACAAAGCATTGACGGCTTTGGTTCCAACACCATTTAAACCTACAGATTTTTTGAAGGCTAACGAATCGTATTTTCCACCCGTATTCATTTTGGAAACGACATCAATTACTTTTCCAAGTGGAATTCCACGACCATAATCTCGAACCGAAACCGTTTTTTCTTTAATGCTTACTTCAATGGTTTTGCCGGCACCCATTACGAATTCATCGATACAGTTGTCTAGGACTTCTTTGAGAAGAATGTAAATACCATCGTCTGAGGAAGAGCCGTCACCGAGTTTTCCGATGTACATTCCGGGACGCATTCTGATGTGTTCTTTCCAGTCTAGTGACCGAATATTATCTTCGGTATATTGATTTTGATCGGACATTTTATTTTTATCGAATTTCCGCTAATATAAGGAATGTCAACCCATTTTAAAAGAGGTAAGTCTCAAAGTTATTAAGAATTTTTTTGACAAAGAATTTTAGATTGCAGATTGCAGAATTGCAGATTGCAGAATTGCACTGCAGAGCAGCATTAAATCAGAAAATTTGGTTTTAAAACTTACAAACTCGTTACAATTTCTTTTAATTTTTCATCCAATTCTTCATTAGAAATTTTCCCTTTTTCAACATCAAAATTATCGTTAAAGCTGGGCAAGGAAAACGTTGCTTTTATGTTTCCACCACAACGAGGCAGCGCCTTTGTGGCAATTTCAAGAACCGAAGCTCCACCTCTTGCTCCTGGCGAAGTAGCCATCAGCAACATGGATTTTTCCTGAAATACTTTCGCGCCAATTCTAGAACACCAGTCAAAAACATTCTTGAATGCTACGGAATAATTGGCGTTGTTTTCTGCAAGAGAAACTACAAGAATATCAGCAGTAGAAATTTTTTCCAAAAAGGCTTTCGCCAAAGGATGTTGACCTATTACCGCTTCTTTATCCACACTGAATAATGGCATTTCGTAATCGTTTAAATCCAAGACTTCTACTTCCGCATTTTCAAACAAAGAGGATGCATAAATGGCTAATTTTTTATTGATGGAATGTTGACTGTTACTTCCGGCAAAGGCGATGATTTTCATAAGGAATATTTTTTATAAATATAATGTAAAAATTGAAATACGAATAATAAAAAAAACCGCAAAATTGCTTTTGCGGTTTGTCTATTATCTATTAGTCTATTATCTTTTTTCTAAAACTATACATTAAATCTAAAATGCATCACATCGCCATCCTTAACAATATATTCTTTACCTTCGACCTTGAATTTTCCAGCTTCCTTACATTTGGCTTCGGAACCGTAATGAATGTAATCTTCATAGGCAATCACTTCGGCACGAATAAATCCTTTTTCGAAATCGGTATGAATCACTCCCGCAGCTTGTGGCGCAGTGGCTCCAATATTGATGGTCCAAGCGCGAACTTCTTTGACACCTGCGGTAAAATAAGTTTGTTGTTTCAATAATTTATAAGCGGCACGAATCAAAACCGAAGCGCCTGGCTCGTGTAATCCCATATCTTCTAAGAAAACTTGGCGCTCTTCATAACTATCCAATTCGGTGATATCGGCCTCAGCTCCTACTGAAAGGATAATCACTTCGGCATCTTCATCTTTTACCAATTCGCGAACTTGATCTACATAAGCATTTCCGTTTACAGCCGAATTTTCATCGACATTGCAAACGTATAAAACAGGTTTTGCCGTAATTAATTGAAAACCTTCCATCAAAATTTCTTCGTCGTTGTTTTGTGGAACAACCGTTCTTGCTGATTTCGCTTGAAGCAAAGTTGCTCTGATTCTATCCAAAAGGGCTTTTTCAGTTTGTGCTTCTTTGTTTCCCGTTTTTGCGGCACGATTTACTTTTTCGAGACGTTTTTCAACGTTTTCCAAATCTTTCAACTGCAACTCGATATCGATGGTTTCTTTGTCGCGAATTGGGTTGATATTCCCGTCAACGTGAACAATATTATCATTGTCAAAACAACGCAAAACGTGTATAATTGCATTACATTCTCTGATGTTTCCCAGAAATTGATTTCCCAAACCTTCTCCTTTACTTGCGCCTTTTACTAAACCTGCGATATCAACAATATCAACAGTTGCCATTTGAACACGTTCTGGTTTTACTAATTCTTCCAATTTTGCCATTCTCGAATCTGGCACGTTTACTACTCCTATATTAGGTTCGATGGTACAAAACGGAAAATTGGCACTTTGCGCTTTGGCATTGGATAAACAATTGAATAATGTTGATTTTCCAACATTTGGTAATCCTACAATTCCTGCTTTCATTTTATTGTAATTTATTTAAAAGTGTGCAAATATAAGATTAAAAATAGGCTTGTTGAACAAATTTTAATATTAATTGCTTTGTTTTATTCCATCATAAAAAATAATATTCACGACCATAATTGCCCGTTTCAATCAGTAAATTATGACACTTATATAATTAATTATATATAATTTTAGAAAATCTAAAGCTTATATTTGTTAAGCATATAACTTTAAATAAATATAAAAATGAAAAAATTAGTTTTTGGAATGCTTGTAATACTATTTTCACTACATAGTCAAGCACAGAATAAAAATGTAAAATCGGAAGTCCTAACAACGACCACAACCGTCCACAATGCTGATGGAGAGAAAAAAACAGTAGAAACTCAGGAAATTCAAGAAGTTCAAAACATTGAATTGAAAGATGCTGATACCAATGTTTTGAATAAAGAAACAACAGCAACTCCTGTTCAAGTTACAAAAACTACTAAAATCACTGAAAACGGAATTACAAAAGTGGTTGATATTAAACGTTCTGCCTATTATAATTTAAACGGACAAAAATATCAAATTAAAGCGGACAAAGCAGGATATTCAATGTATTTCCCGCAAGGTACAAAAGCCGCAATCTTACGAAAAACATCGAATAATAATTATATTTATAAAAGCAAAAACAATACATCGTATGGTTATTTTGATGTCGATGGAAATCTGATTTTAGAAACTTATGATGATAAAACCGACAAGGTTACGGTCACAAAATATGATGTTTTGCAAAAGTAAAAAGCAAAAAAAATCCTGAGTTTTCTAAAACTCAGGATTTTTTTTGACCTATTTTAAGTACTATTCTTTATGCAAAAATGCTTGGCGATTCATTAAAGTCTCTTCGCTTTCCACGTGATTCTCATCAGGAATACAACAATCTACTGGACAAACCGCAGCACATTGTGGCTCTTTATGGAAACCTTTACATTCCGTACATTTTCCGGGAACGATATAATAAATATCATCCGAAATTGGAGTTTGAGCAGCATCAGCATCTACTTCTTCTCCAGAGGGTAAAATCACTTTCCCTCTGATTCTAGTTCCATCTTTGTATCTCCAATCATCTGCTCCTTCGTATATTGCAGTATTTGGGCATTCTGGTTCACAAGCACCACAATTGATACATTCATCTGTAATAATAATTGCCATTTTTTTTAGATTAGAAGTTAGAGGTTATAAGTTAAAGTTGGCGCTTACCGTTTTCTCTTTGGACTTATAACTAATTAAAGCTTATTTTTGCTCAAAAATACAATCAAAACTTTTCATATACAAGTTACTTATGTCACAAAACGATAAAAAAAAAGGTTTTATTGAATTAGGGAAGTTTTTAAGTCAGTTTTCCGAAGCAGAAAATAGTATAAATCCTGATGTTTTGTACAACGATTTGTTTTTTGAAGATTTCGAGAATTTAATACAACTTTCGCAATCGCATAACGGTTGGTACACGCCCGAAAATGTTTATTTTTCTATTCAATCTTGGGCAAAAGCATTGACCGAGGGAAATTTGGATAAATGGCTTTCATCCTATAATTTTAATGAAGAAAAATCTAAAAATGTTGGATTAATATTGGCTGGAAATATTCCGCTAGTAGGATTTCACGATTTTTTGTCCGTATTGATTTCAGGAAATAATGTTTTGATAAAAACATCGTCAAACGACCAATTTTTATTGCCTTTTCTATCCAAATATTTAATTGCAATTGAACCAGAATTTGCCAACAAAATCACTTTTGTAGAGGGAAAATTAGAAAATTTTGATGCTGTAATTGCCACAGGAAGCAATAATACCGCTCGTTATTTCGAATATTATTTCAAAAACAAACCTAGCATTATTAGGAAAAACAGAAACTCGGTTGCTGTTTTAAATGGTGATGAAACGAAGGAACAACTTATCGCATTAGGCGAAGATATTTTTAGGTATTTTGGTTTAGGATGTCGCAATGTTTCGAAACTTTTTGTGCCAAAAGGCTATTCCTTCAATGCTTTTTTCGAAGCTATTTTCGAATATCAAGATATCATTCATTACGAGAAATATTCTAATAATTATGACTATAATAAAGCGGTTTTCTTGATGAGTAATTTCAAGTTATTGGACAATGGTTTTTTGACCATTAAAGAAGACAATAGTTATGCTTCGCCGATTTCGAGTGTTTTTTACGAATTTTACGATTCTATCGAAAATTTACAAATTCGACTACTATCTGAAAGTGAACAAATTCAATGTATTGTAAGTAATAATCTTGTAGAAAACAGTATCGATTTTGGCCAAACTCAGAAACCAAATTTATGGGATTATGCAGATAATGTCGATACAATATCGTTTTTGTTAACAATATAGGAAAAAATAAGCGAATTATTTCGAATTATTTAACGCTTATTCAACTCTGATTTCCGAAATTTGCAACTTAATTTTTTGGACATAAATTACACCATGAAAAAACACAACTACAGCGCAGGACCTTCTATTTTACCTCAAGAAGTTTTCGAAAAATCGGCACAAGCAATATTAAATTTCAACAATTCGGATCTTTCCATTTTAGAAATTTCACACCGAAGCAAAGATTTCGTTGCTGTTATGGAGGAAGCTCGCGCCTTGGCAATAGAACTTTTAGGATTAGAAGGCAAAGGGTATCAAGCTCTTTTTCTTGGTGGCGGAGCGAGTATGGAATTTTTGATGGCGCCTTATAATTTAATGAAAGAAAACGGTAAAGCCGCTTATCTTGATTCAGGAACTTGGGCAAGTGCAGCCATAAAAGAAGCGAAATTTTTTGGAGAAACGGTTATCGTTGCTTCTTCGAAAGACGAAAATTACAATCACGTTCCCAAAGGATATACCGTTCCTGCCGATGCAGATTATTTTCATTGCACCAGCAACAATACCATTTTTGGAACTCAAATGAAGGAATTTCCAAATTTGGATATACCCATGGTTTGCGATATGAGTTCCGATATTTTTTCTAGAATGTTAGATTTTTCTAAATTCGATATTATTTATGCGGGAGCTCAAAAAAATATGGGACCGGCCGGAACAGCATTAGTTGTAGTTAAAGAAGAAATTCTCGGCAAAAATGGTCGTAATATTCCAAGTATGTTGGATTATGCAAAACATATCAAAGCTGAAAGTATGTACAATACACCACCTGTTTTCTCAGTTTATGCTTCATTATTGACTTTGCAATGGTTGAAAAATCTTGGAGGAATTCCTGCAATAGAAAAAATTAACAATGCAAAAGCTGATTTGCTTTATACTGAAATTGACAGAAATCCTTTGTTTAAAGGAACTGCGGTTGTTGAAGATCGTTCTACTATGAACGCCACTTTCTTATTGGACAGTCCTTTGCACACCGATACTTTCAATGCGATGTTGAAGGTAGCCGGAATCGTTGGATTACCTGGTCACCGTTCAGTAGGAGGTTATAGAGCATCAATGTACAACGCAATGCCACTAGAAAGCGTGCAAGTTTTGGTTGAGGTAATGAAAGATTTAGAAAATAAAATTTAAAAATTTAAAGATTGAATAATCTAAAGATTGTAAAAGCAATATTTTAGATATTCAACTTTATAAAGTTATAAAATCCAGATTGATTTTTTTAATTTTTAAATCATTCAATCTTTTAATTAAAAATAAACAAATGAAAGTATTAGCCAATGATGGAATTTCAAAAAGTGGAATTCTAGCTTTAGAAAATGGAGGTTTTGAAGTTATAACTACAAAAGTAGCACAAGAACAAGTGGCTAATTTCGTAAATGAAAACAACGTAAGCGTAGTTTTGGTAAGAAGTGCAACCAAAGTTCGTAAGGATATTATTGATGCTTGTCCTAGTTTAAAAATCATTGGACGTGGCGGTGTTGGTATGGACAATATCGACGTGGATTATGCTAAAAGCAAAGGAATTCAAGTAATAAACACACCGGCTTCTTCATCAGAATCGGTGGCAGAATTAGTTTTTGCACATTTATTTTCGGGAGTTCGTTTCTTGCACGATTCCAATAGAAATATGCCTCTTGAAGGCGATTCTAACTTTGACGGCTTGAAAAAAGCGTATGCAAACGGAACGGAATTGAGAGGAAAAACGCTTGGAATTGTTGGAATTGGACGTATTGGTCAAGCTACAGCAAAAATGGCGTTAGGTCTTGGTATGAAAGTAATCGCTGCGGATAGTTATATTCCAAAAGTAGAGGTGAAAGTGGAATTTTTCGACGGACAATCTATTACAACAACAATCGTTTCTCAATCATTGGAATCTTTATTCAAAGAAGCTGATTTTATCACATTGCACGTTCCTGCTCAAGACGGTTATATCGTTGACGAAACTGCATTAGCGATTATGAAAGATGGTGTTGGGATCGTAAACTGTGCGCGTGGCGGTGTTATTGATGAAGTAGCGTTGATAAAAGCATTGGATTCTGGAAAAGTATCATTTGCAGGATTAGACGTTTTCGAAAGCGAACCAAAACCAGAAATGACCATTTTAATGCACCCAAAAATCTCATTGACTCCACACATTGGAGCCGCAACTGGAGAAGCTCAAGATCGAATTGGAACTGAATTAGCTTCACAAATTATTAGCTTATTGAGCTAGAAATTTAGGTTAAAAAAATATAAGGCTGTCTCAAAAGGACAGCTTTTTTTTATGAAAAAAACTCTAATGAATGATTTGTTTTTGTAACTTTATCATTCATTTTCATCCAATGAAAAACTATTTCTACATATTAGCATTGATTTTTATCCTATTTCTTAGCTGTAATAGTACAAAGTCAATCGTTTCGAGTCCCGAAAAAAACTTGACAATAAAAAATGACACCATTAGAATCGCAAATGATTCCCTACAATATGAAGTAATTATTATTGATTCAGGCTTTAGCACTTGGCTCGCCAGCAGAGCTTATTCGCGAGGTTATCATTCACAATCTTATATGGAAAGTAAAAATATATTTTATGTCACTGAGTGGAATAATCGGGTTTTGCAACCTCAGCGATATGATCCAAATTTATACGAAATGTCTATTAATTATGAGCCATCTATCAATTATGGCTATGAGGTGAATTATTTAATTTATAACTACATGATTTATTTTCAAAATACCTATAAACAAAATCTCTATGGATATGTCCCAGCAAGATAATGTATCTATATTTGTATTATGATATTAAATTAAGATGGAGAAATTAAAAAAACGCTGGGGAATTACTTCAAATTATCAACTTATTATAATCTTTATCGTCTTTGCTATAACTGGAACAATATCGGCTTGGTTGTCGAAACCGTTTTGTGTTTGGTTAGGAATTACAAAAAATGATTTAGGTTTTTGGTTTACACCCATTCGGTTGCTTTTAATTTTTCCAATATACCAAGTTCTTTTGGTGCTTATAGGATTTATTTTTGGGCAATTTAAATTTTTCTGGGCATTCGAAAAAAGGATGCTTCGAAGTATGGGATTAGGATTTTTTTTCGAAGAAGAAAAAAAGTAAGTTATTTTTCTTTTTTTATCCAATAATTGTAAATCCAAGTCAATGTAAAGGAAGGAATAAAATCTGTAAAAGGAATAATTTCTTCTAGAAAGGCAAAAATTCCACCCACTTTCCCAACAGTTCCTTTATACATTTGTGTTATCAAAAAACCAGCAATTGGAGCCCAAACCACATCGGAGAATTCTCCTATAAACGGAATAGTAAACGATAGCATTCCGATAGCGTCAAAGAGAATTCCTAAAATAAGATTTCTATTTTTGTTGCTTGCTTTCGCTATTTTTACTTCTTTGTCCATTTTTTTAAATTTTCAAAACAAAGATACAAATCTAATGCCAGAAAAAGTTGGAAGTTGGAAGTTGCAAGTTTAAAATATAAACCTTCTATTTTTATCTAAAAAATACCTAAAATCTTTGTTTCTTTGTGAAAACTGTTCCAAATAATGATACAAGCAAAAAACATTCATAAATATTACGACCAACTTCACGTGCTCAAAGGAGTTGATTTGCATATTCAAAAAGGCGAAATTATTTCTATCGTAGGTGCATCGGGAGCTGGAAAAACAACTCTTTTGCAAATTCTTGGAACATTAGACAAACCCACAATCGAAAACGGAATTGAATTGCGCATCAACGACCAAGATATTCTGACAATGAATGACAAAACTTTGTCTAAATTCAGGAATTTGAATTTAGGATTTATCTTTCAATTTCATCAATTATTGCCGGAATTCACGGCGTTGGAAAACGTTTGCATTCCTGCGTACATTGCCAATAAATCAGGCCATGAAACCGAAACAGAAGCCAAAAGATTATTGGAATATTTGGGACTTTCCCACAGAATCAATCACAAACCCAACGAACTTTCCGGTGGAGAACAACAACGTGTAGCTGTTGCCAGAGCCTTAATTAACAAACCTGCCATCATTTTTGCCGACGAACCATCGGGAAATCTTGATACTCATTCAGCCGAAAATTTGCATCAATTGTTTTTTAAATTGCGGGACGAATTTGGACAAACATTTGTGATTGTAACCCACAACGAGGAACTAGCCAATATGGCAGATCGAAAATTAGTGATGGTAGATGGATTGATTTCTAAGTAAAAGTTATGATTTTAATTGCTTTGAGTTGGATTATACTCTTACTATTCTTCATTCCTTCTGGAATTGCAGTGAAATCGCTTTTAAAATTAAAATCTTCAGGAAATTATATTCCGATATTCTTAGGCATTTTTATCCAATGTCTTGGACTGAGCATTTGCAGTTTCTTTTTTAAAATAGGGTTGGAAGTATTTATTGCCAATTTTTTAATCATTAGCGTTTTAACTTATTGGAAATCAAAAGAAATCAAAGAAAATATAAAAGAAATTCTATTCGATTTACGTTCACTATCCACTATTTCAAAGTTCAGTCTAGCATCAATATTCATTTTTTCCTTATTTAAATGCAGCCAATATCCATTTATTGTTGATAATGAAAGTTACTACATTCAAACCATAAAGTGGATCAATGAATATGGATTTGTTAAAGGACTTGGGAATTTACATATTTTTTTTGGACAAACTTCCCCTTTTCACGTATTACAAGCTGGATTTAATTTCAATTTTTTAACCGATAGAAGTAATGATATTAATGGTTTTTTATTAAACTTAACCCGTTGGGTGCAATTATTTTAAGAAAAAAATAATGGATAAATATTGGTCAAGATACTGAAATTCAGTATCTTGAAGTCGCAAAACAAAC
>JAAFGY010000031.1 GCA_010365135.1 Flavobacterium sp. | reverse complement strand
GAGCAAGGTTTTAATGACGTTGCGCTAAGAATTAAAGACAACGCGACCAATCAGTATATTAAAAATGCTACCGTTTCTTGGATGCCTGTGATGCATATGATGGGAATGACTCATTCTTGTCCGAAATCGCAAGTGACGGAAATTTCTGTTGATGGATCAGTTTACGAAGGATATATTGTTTTTACGATGGCGCAAAACGCAACCGAATATTGGGATTTAAAACTAGATTATTCTATAAACGGAGCAGCGTTTTCTATGACTTCGATTATTGATGTTCCCGCATCGGCAAAACAACGAGTGACTACATTTACAGGTTCTGATAATGTGAAATATGTTGTAGCTTATGCAGAGCCACGCCATCCAAAAGTGGGGGTAAACGATATGATTGCTGGCGTTTGGAAAATGCAAGATCTGATGACTTTTCCCGTTGTCGATAATTTTAAATTGAAATTTGACCCAAGAATGCCAAGCATGGGAAACCATAGTTCACCTAACAATGTAGATTTAACCCAAATAAAGACGGGAGATTTATACAATGGCAAATTAGCACTGACGATGACTGGTTATTGGAAAATTAATCTGCAATTACTCAACGCTTCAGGAACTGTTTTGAAAGGCGAAACCATCACTGATGCTGTTCCTGCAAGCAGTATTTACTTTGAAATAGAATTTTAAATCATACTATTGAGGCGGTCTATAAATCTAAAGTAAGTACCAGTTTTGTCATTCCGACGCTCGGGTCTCCCTTACGTCGAAATGACAATCTTAATTAGGCTACCTTATTATTTTACAATTTATATATGAAAAACTTTATACTTTTTATAGGATTGTGCTTCTTCATTCCCAAAATGAGTAATGCGCAAGAAAAACCCATAGATACAATAGTTCCAAAAGATTTAAAAGAAGTAATTGTTATTGGAAAAAAGGCTCAATTATATCAAAAACAAGCCAAACCATTAGCGACAATTGACGAATATTTGCAACAGTCGGGTAAAATTGATATGATTCGTCGAGGCAGTTATGCTTGGGAGCCAATAATTAATAATATGACGACTGAAAGAACATTGGTAACCATTGATGGAATGCGCGTTTTCGGTGCTTGCACTGACAAAATGGATCCTATTACTTCCTATATTGAGATTTCCAATTTGTCCGAAGCGACTATAAAATCAGGGCAACAAGGAGCTTGTCACGGAGCAACAATTGGAGGTTCTGTTGATTTAGTAAGAAACCGAAGCGGATTCTCGGATTTTGGATGGAATGCTTCTGTGAATGCTGGTTTAGAAACCAATAGCAAACAGAAAATTATCGGATCAGCCGTAAATTATGCTGATAAATCCTTTTATATTGATACTGATTTTATGTTTCGCGACGCTGAAAATTACACCGACGGAAAAGGTCAGGAAGTTTTGTTTTCCCAATTTAGAAAATTCAATATTTCTACAATTTCTGGTTTTGCTTTTGATAAAAATAAATTGCTAGAAGGTTCCATAATCTACGATAAAGCAACAAATGTGGGTTATCCAGCTTTGCCAATGGATGTTTCTTTGGCCGAAGCAATAATCACTTCCCTGAAATATGAATATGTTCCAGAATCGTCTAAAATAGAGAAATGGGAAACTAAAATTTACTACAATTCCATCACGCATAAAATGGATGATACCAAACGACCATCTGTTCCTATTCATATGGATATGCCGGGTTGGAGTGATACTTCTGGGTTTTATTCTAAAGCAAATGGCGTTCTTAGGAGTCATCATTTCCTTGTGGATTTAAATTCTTTTTGCAATCGTTCGGTTGCTGAAATGACGATGTATCCAGCTGATTCTACCGAAAAATTAATGTTTATGTACACTTGGCCGGATGTGAAAACATTTTATGCTGCCTTGTTTTTAGAAGATAATATTGCGTTGAATTATCATTCGAGTTTGAAATTTTCGACAAGTTTGGCCAATCATTATAATCAAGTTGCCAGTGCATTAGGTTTGGAAAGTTTGCAGATTTTTTATCCCAATATGAAAGACCGCAAAAACCGAAGTTTACCCAGTATTTCTTCGAATTATTTGTATGACGTAAACGGATTTTCGTATAGTTTTGGATTGGCGTATGGCGAACGTGCTCCTTCGGTTTCGGAAGGCTACGGATTTTATTTGTACAATAGTTTTGATCGATACGATTACATTGGAAACCCAGAATTAAAGAATGAAAATTCCCTAGAAGGAAACGTTGCTGCGGGGTATAAAACTCAAAAATTTAGTGCTAAAATTTCGTCTTCCTATTTCCATATTTCCAATTATATTGTGGGGAAACCGAATCCAATTTTGAGTACGATGACTATTGGCGCAAGCGGTGTAAAAATCTATACAGCTCTTGATTATGCTACAATTTTCAATACAGATTTAAATTTGGAATACCAGTTTTCAACTGATTTTAAATGGAAAGGACAATTGGTTTACAGCTACGGAAAAGATTTTGATGACAAGAATTTACCTTTCATAAGTCCGTTGCGCTATTTCTCTTCTTTGGATTATAAAAAAGGAAAATTCACATCAGAAATTTTGGTTTATGGCAATGCTATTCAAACGCAATACAGCCCTTTTTACGGAGAAGACAGAACGCCATCTTATGCTATTTTGAATTTAAATTCAGGCTATTCTTTTGCTTTCGAAAAAATAAAATGCAATCTGAAGGCTGGAATCGAAAATATTTTGGACACTTATTATTCGACTTTTTCAGATTGGAATAACATTCCTAGAAAAGGAAGAAATTTCTTTTTGAATGTAACGTTTAACTATTAATTTTTCACAAAACCACCACGGTTTTCCTCCCGTTCGATAGATTGATGAACGATTAAAGTTCCAATAGTGATCAAATTTTGCAGCTCACACAGATCTGCATTAATTTGATAACTATTTATTTTTTCTTCGATTTCATTTTTCCAAAGCGCGAGTTTTTCTTTCGCTTTAAGCAAATCAGCGTCATTGCGCACAATTCCAGCATTTTGACGCATCAATAGTTGTAATTCGGCTTTTCTTTGGGAAACATAATCGGGATTGATTGCTGGTTTTGGAACCAATTTCCAGTCGGTAACTTTGCCTTCGAATTGACTTTTTTTGAAAGAGGTATGGGCTAAATACTTGTAGATTTTATCCGAATAAACCAAGGCTTCCAATAAGGAATTTGACGCCAGTCTATTCGCTCCGTGCAAACCCGTTCTAGAACATTCGCCACAAGCAAATAAATTTTCAACAGAAGTTTTTCCGGTCTTATCGACTTCAATGCCACCACAAAGATAATGTTGGGCAGGAACTACAGGAATCCAATCTTTTGCCAAGTCTATTCCAAGACTTTTGCAACGTTCATAAATCATTGGAAAATGTTTGATAAACGCCTCCATATCCAAATGGGTGCAATCGAGATAAACACATTCGTCACCTGATTTTTTGAGTTCTAAATCGATGCACTGAGAAACAATATCACGAGAAGCCAAATCGCCTCTCGCATCATAATCAGGCATAAATCGATGACCGTTTTTAGTTCTCAAATACCCCCCAAAACCACGAACAGCTTCCGAAATTAAAAAGGAGGTTCCTGTAGTAGCATCGTACAACGCGGTAGGGTGAAATTGAATAAATTCCATTTCTTTTATAACTGCATTGGCTCGAAAAGCCATTGCAATTCCGTCACCAGTGGCAATTACAGGATTTGTGGTGTGACCATAAAGATGACCAATTCCGCCTGTAGCAAGCAACGTAAAATCGGATTTGAAAGTAAGGATTTCATTTGTCTTTTCATCCAAAACATAAGCTCCCAAACAGCGATTATTTTCCGTAATCAGGTCAATAGCTAAATGATAATCTAAAACTTTAATATTCTCTTTTTGATGGACTTGAGATAAAATAGCGCGCTGAATTTCTCGACCTGTTTGGTCTTTATGATGCACCACTCTGTTTTCTGAATGACCGCCTTCTTTGCCTAAATCTAAAGTTCCTTCGACATTTTTGTCAAATTTTGCACCCCATTCAATTAATTCCTTCAATCGTTTTGGACCTTCCGTGATAACCATTTCTACCACAGATTTATCACATAATCCGTCTCCGCAAATTAAGGTGTCTTCAATGTGTTTTTGATACGAATCTTCGACTTTATCAGTGACAATAGCAATGCCACCTTGCGCATATTTGGTATTGGAATCGTCTTCATTTGCTTTAGTGACAATGCAAACTTTTTTGTCAGGGAATTGTTCTGCAATTTTTACTGCAAAAGTCAATCCTGCGACTCCGGAACCTATAATTAAGTAATTTGTTTGGATCATTATTTTGATAATTCAAGCATTCGTTCAATAGGAATTAATGCTTTTTTCATAATAGAGTCCGGAACGAAAATTTCTGGACTTTCATTTAGTAAACAATCATATACTTTTTGCAAAGTATTCATTTTCATATAACCGCATTCACTGCAAGCGCAGGTATTGTCTTCCTCAGATGGTGCTGGAATTAATATTTTATTAGGAACTTCTTGCTTCATTTTATGAAGAATTCCGGCTTCGGTGGCGACAATAAATTTAGTACTCGGATCTGTTTTTACAAACTCAATCATTCCGGCGGTTGATCCAATATAGGCTGCTGTTTTTAAAATATGCGTTTCAGATTCGGGATGCGCAATGATTTTTGCATCGGGATTTTCTTTGTAAAGCGCAATCAATTTATCCAATGAAAAAGCTTCATGAACCACGCAAGAACCATCCCAAAGCAACATGTCACGTCCTGTTTTTTGGATAATATATTTGCCTAAGTTTTTATCTGGAGCAAAAATAATTGGCGTTTCTTTTGGAATCGACTCCACAATTTTTACAGCATTAGACGACGTGCAAACAATGTCAGTTAGAGCCTTTACTTCGGCAGAGCAGTTCACATAAGTGATAACAACATGCTCGGGATGAGCCGCAATAAATTTTTCGAATTTATCCGCGGGACAAGATTCAGCAAGCGAACAACCTGCTTTTAGATCTGGAAGAATTACTTTTTTTGTTGGGTTCAATATTTTTGCTGTTTCGGCCATAAAATGCACGCCTGCAAAAAGGATTATATCAGCATCCACTTTCATTGCTTCCTGCGACAATCCTAAACTATCACCCACATAATCTGCTACATCCTGAATATCGGCTTCTTGATAATAATGCGCCAAAATAACCGCATTTTTTTCTTTTTTAAGCTCCAATATTCTTTCTTTAAGACTTTTCATTCTTCGATTAATTTAATTTTTTTAGTTTTCAAAAATTATTTCTGCAAAGATACACTTATTTAAAAAACAATAAACTCAAAATAAAACGGTGCATTTGCATTCAATTATAAGATTAAACTCGTTATTGTCCCAACGTATTATTAAACTGCTGAAATTATGACAAATATCAGGTTTTTAATTAATGGTTTTTACGATATTTGCGGTTAATACTTTTAATAAATTATTTAGTGCATGACAACAAATAAACAATTACATACTTTTCACATTCCAGTGATGGGATTGGCCTTCACAATTGATAGTCCAATTCGAGTGGCAAAGTACGGTATTTCATCAGTGATTTCTATTGCCGATGATGAGCTTATTGAAAAAATGAGAGCTTTTTATAGCGAAAAATTCGATGTTCCTTATCAAGAAATTACTCAAAAAATACACGATTATCGTGCTCAACGAATTACTTCTTATTTGAACTTAGTCGATAAAATCGTAAAAGAAAAATTCGAAAGTTTCAAAACCGAATTAGCCGAAAGCAAACAAGCTTTGGAAAATTATATTGCAATGTTACCTAACAAATCCGAAATTAAAAAAGGCCTAGAAAACCTTTTGGAAGACGGCATTGCTTTTAAGGAAAATGTCAAACATTACCTGGAAAACAACTTATCTCCTGGAGATATCGACGTGAATATAATGACCAAACTGGATAAAGACAATTTCGATAAAAAAGAGCAATTACCAGTAGAATTTAATGATGCTCACGCTGCTCTTCGTGGATTTGCTAACAGCAATTTGACTTCTTCAGTTGTACTCTCAGCTGGAATGAATCCAAGATTGTTTGCGTATTTCGAAAATTTCTCCTCTTTCTTTCCAGATATCAATAATAATCTGAAAAAGAAAATTATCTTGAAAGTGAGCGACTTTCGTTCAGCAATGATACAAGGAAATTTCTTGGCCAAAAAAGGACTTTGGGTTTCTGAATATCGAATAGAATCAGGACTTAATTGTGGCGGACACGCTTTTGCAACAGATGGTTTTTTATTAGGACCCATTTTAGAAGAATTCAAACACAAGAAAGACCAATTAATTCAGTCGGCTCACGATATTATGGTGAAAGCCTTGGGACAAAAAGAAATGCACATTCCTGAAACGCCTTTGGATTTAAAAATTACGGTTCAAGGCGGCGTGGGAACTGCCGAAGAGCATAATTTTATGTTGGATTATTACAATGTCGATTCTGTGGGTTGGGGAACGCCATTTTTATTGGTTCCAGAAGCAACGTCTGTAGATACAGCCACACGAGAATTGTTGATAAATGCTAAAGAAAAAGATTTGTATTTGAGTCATATTTCGCCTTTGGGAGTTCCATTTAATACTTTAAGAGGAACTACGAACGAAATGTTCAAACAAAAACGTATTGATGAAGACAGAGCAGGAAGTTCTTGCCCGAAAAAGTTTTTGGCGTTGAGTAAAGAATTTGGTGCCGGAGGAATTTGTACTTCGTCTAAGAAATATCAAGATGTGAAATTAAATGAGTTAGACGAAATTAAAAGCACTTTGTCGGTGGAAACTTTCAATAAAATGAAGTTCAATATTACCGAAAAAGCCTGTCTTTGTGTGGGTTTGGCTAATGCTTCTTATTTAGAAAACGATATAAAAATCACGGGTCAATCGCAAGGTGTGATTATTTGTCCTGGACCAAATATGGCTTATTTTGACAAGGAAGTTTCGCTTGCTGAGATGGTTCAACACATTTATGGCAATGCCAATGTAATGACGGACACCAATCGTCCAAATTTATTTATCAAGGAATTGAAAATGTATATTGATTATTTGAAAAATGAAATCAGTACTGTTTCGGATGAAATTACAGCGTCTCAAGTGAAGAAATTGAAAGCTTTTAAAAGCAATTTGTTTGAAGGAATTGCCTTTTATCAAGAGTTTTTTGCCAATACCAATTATTTTGAAAATAGTATTGCAGCAATTCAAAACCAACTCAATTTTTACATAAATGAATTAAACGGCGTTGAAGTGCCAGAATTAGTGCTGGCTTAAAATTTTCGAATATATTATAAAGGAGAGCTCGCTTAAAATTTTAGGCGGGCTTTTTTTTGTCAATATCTCTCCTCTTTAATTCATACCAAAAAAGATTCCCCTGAATTAATATTCAAGGCGAGTTCCTCTAGATTGGTGGTTTCAAGCATAATGGACAGTTTTTTTCGAATTTCTTTAAATTTGCTAAAAAGCGGACAAGGATGTTTTTCGGAGCAATGATTTATTCCTAAACCACAACTGGTGAAAATATCATTTCCATCGATAGCAGTTACTATTTGAGCTAAACTGATTTGACTTATAGTGTTTTTTGGAATTTCAAAACCGCCACCTATTCCTTGAACGGAATGAATAATATCATTTCTAGCCAACACCTGAAGAATCTTGGCAGTAAAAGATTTGGGTGAATTAATCTTTTCTGCAATGTCTTTTATAGTAGCTCTTTTGTTTTGGTAGGATTGAGTAGCTATAAAAATGCAGGCACGAATCGCGTATTCACATGTTTTTGAAAGCATTTTTTTTTAGAATTAAGTAACTAGAAATAAATTTGTGTCATTATAGTAAAATGATTTCATTCCGGAAATGCGGAAATTTCCTCTTTGTTATTTTTTAAAAAGGTATCTCCTGATTTGATGCCCAAAGCGAGTTCTTCAAGATTAGTTTCCACCAGCATTGCCACAATTTCGCTTCGAATATCCTTGAATTTTTCGTGTACAGAGCAGTGATGAATTTCGGAACATTTCCCCAATCCCAAACCACAACAGGTAAAAATAGAATCGCCATCAATAGCTGATACAATTTGCGAAAGCTTGATTTGGTTTAAAATCTCTTTTGGAATTTCAAAACCTCCGCCTATTCCTTGAACGGAATGAACGAGATTATTTTTGGCTAAAATTTGGAGGATTTTGGCCGTAAATGACTTAGGGGAATCAATCTTTTCGGCAATATCTTTAACGGTAACCCTTTTGTCTTGGTAGGATTGCGAGGCGATAAAAATAGAAGCACGGATGGCATATTCACAAGTTTTTGAAAACATCTTTTTTTGATATTTGAAATTAAATTTATTCTCTTAAAATAATCTTTATAGTGGGTGTGGATAATTTTTCGCAATCAATTTTGTTGTTAGAACGTTCCAATTTTGAAAGTGTTTCCACATTATTTTTAAAATATTGAATGTAATAATTGCCTACATAATTCTTGCTTTCCAAAAAACGAACCATATTCCTCAAATCATCTTCGGTCAACAAATCAGAATGATAGGTGGTTCGAACTTCAAAAGGAGTTTTAGCTTTAAGAATTAGATCTAAAGTTTCTTCAAACGAATCATATAAATCCGATTGTGTGATGGCCTTAAATTTAGATTTCTGGGCTTTATAATCCAAAGCAATGTAATCGATAAGGCTTCTGTTGAGCAGCTTTCTTATTACATTTGGCGAACTTCCATTAGTGTCAATTTTTACCAAAAAACCCAATTTTTTGATTTCAGTAATCAGAGGGATAATATTTTTATGCAATAAACATTCACCTCCACTAAATACAACGGCATCCAACAAGTTTTTTCTTAACTGCAGAAAAGAAAGTATTTTTTCAAAAGAAAAGCTTCCTTTTCCTAGTACAATCTCGGGATTATAGCAATATAAACAACGCATATTGCAGCCTGCAAACCAAAGAATGCAAGCTGATTTATGCGGATAATCTAATAAAGTGAAAGGCGTTAAGCTATAAATAGGCTTACTAACATTTTCCTTCAGTGAAATGAGTTCGTTGTTTGTGTTCACCTTTTTTTCCAATATTAAAACTTTCTACGGGTCTGTGATAGCCCATTACGCGTGTGTAAACAAGACATTTGGTTCTCAAATGCTGATTTTCTTCCAAAATCGGATTCGTTTTAGTTTCTGTTTTCATATTTCATATTTTAAATTTATAATTTGTTTAAAGTTTAAGATTGTTTAAAATTGTTTAAGATGGTTTAAAGGTTTAAGATTGTTCAAAAGTTTAATCTCTATGGCGATAAACAACTTTAAACTTTTAAATCTTTAATCAATTTGAACTTTTTTGTTTTTCAATTAATGCATTATCACATTTTGGGCAATATTCGTGTTCTCCATTCAAATAGCCGTGAACTGGGCAAACACTAAACACGGGAGTTACCGTGATATAAGGCAATCTAAAGCTTGATAATACTTTTTTGACAAATTGTTTACAAGCTTCTGGCGAACTCATTTTTTCACTCATATACAAGTGCAACACCGTCCCTCCAGTGTATTTGCATTGTAATTCGTCTTGTAAAAGCAAGGCTTCAAAAGGATCTTCGGTATAATCCACCGGGATTTGAGAACTGTTGGTGTAATATATATTTTCGTCTTGTCCAGCTTGAATGATATTTGGAAAACGTTTTTTGTCTTCTTTGGCAAAACGATAGGTGGTTCCTTCGGCTGGCGTGGCTTCAAGATTGTATAAATTCCCAGTTTCTTCCTGGAATTCTTTCATTCGACCCCGAATATGTTCCAAAATCTCGGACGCAAAATCGATTCCTGTTGCAGAAGTTACGGTATCTTGTTTTCCTGTAAAATTCACGATCATTTCGTTGATTCCGTTGACGCCAATGGTAGAAAAGTGGTTTCTAAAATGTTGCAAATAGCGTTTGGTATAAGGATATAAACCTCGATCGTACATTTCCTGAATAAACACACGTTTTTTCTCCAAAGTCGATTTAGAAATGTATAATAATTTGTCCAATTGCTTGAATAATTCTTCTTTATTTCCTCTGTATAAATAGCCTAAACGCGCCATATTTATAGTCACAACTCCAATACTTCCCGTCATTTCGGCACTTCCAAAAAGTCCGTTGCCGCGTTTCAATAATTCTCGTAAATCGAGTTGCAAACGACAGCACATACTGCGAACAGCATTGGGTTTATAAGCATTTTCGTTTTCTACTTTTTCACCGTTTTGATCTAATTTATATTGACTTCCAATGAAATTTTGGAAATAAGAAGAACCAATTTTTGCCGTATTTTCGAAAAGTAAGTCCGTATTTTCGCCATCCCAATCAAATTCTTCGGTAATATTCACCGTTGGAATAGGAAAAGTGAAAGGTTGTCCGTTGGCATCACCTTCAGTCATTACAGTATAATACGCTTTGTTGATGAGGTTCATTTCTTTTTGAAAATGCTCGTAACGCAAATCGGTAACTTTAGTAACGCCGCGTGCTTGCGCTCTGACTAAAAGATCGTGGTTGAAATTATTTTCGAAAAAATGAAAGTCGTTTTTCGTTGGAATTTGGGTTTTTAAATCTTCTGGAACAACCCAATCCAAAGTGATATTTGTGAAAGGCGATTGTCCCCAACGTGCTGGAACATTCAAATTATAGACAAAACTTCGAACAGCTTTCAAGACATCTTCAAAGGACAAATCGTCCTTGAAAACATAAGGAGCTAGATAAGTATCAAACGAACTGAACGCTTGAGCGCCAGCCCATTCGCTTTGCAAAATCCCAAGAAAATTCGCCATTTGACCCAAAGCTTCTCTAAAGTGTGAAGGCGCTTTGCTTTCGACACGACCCCGAATTCCGTTAAAACCTTCATTTAGCAAAACCCGCAAACTCCAACCCGCGCAATATCCTGTCAGGCAATCTAAATCGTGAATGTGGAGGTCGCCATTTCGATGCGCGTAACCTTCTTCCTTCGTGTAAACTTTATCCAACCAATAATTGGCAATGATTTTTCCAGCAACATTATTTACTAAACCCGCATTGGAATAAGAGGTATTTGCATTGGCATTAATGCGCCAATCGGTTTGTTCGATATATTCGGCTATGGTTTGGGAACTGTCTACATAAGTGGTGTCTTCGTTCAATCCTTCGACGTGTTCCCGCTGCAGTTTTCGAGTGTGGCGGTACAACATAAAGGAACGCATTACTTCAAAGTACTGTTTTTCGAAGAGGTTTTTCTCGATTAAATCCTGAATTTCTTCGACTGCCCAAGTTTCTTTGGATTGCAAACCTTTGATAACATTCTCAAAAACACTTTCGTCAAATGCTATGGTGGTGCTTTTAAAACTTTTTGAGATGGCATCCTCAATTTTGAAACTTTCAAACGGTTTGTAATCTCCGTTCCTTTTGATAACGTACTTTTCCATAGTATTTAATGATTTTGATTTTATGTTGGTTGGTGGTTTTTATTCTTCGTTAGAAAAAAATTTCTCCAGTGCTTTTGCTTTTGGAAATAGAATATTGCTCTCTAAATGGATGTGTAAGTGTAAATCCTTTTCGAATTCTTCTAGCATTGGATAGGTCGCGCGATAGGTTTCGCAGGCATCTTCCGGCGGAGTGTAGTTATTAGTCAACGAAGCAATAGTTTTGAAACGTTCCCATTCATAGTTATGCTCTTCCATCATTGTAGCTATCGGATTTTTTACGGTTCCAAAATTAGGTTTGCCAATAGAACCGTGACTTTTCGTAGCATTCATCATTTCTTTAATGAATGGAAACAAAATCAATTCTTCATTTTTCATATGTGGAGCCAATTCTCCTGCACTGTCTTTAAATAGTTGCGTAATTTCAAATAATTCGGGATGATTGCTTCCGTGAACGCTACACAATTTATCCAAAAACTGAATTAGAACTGGAGTTTTTTCTTGCACATAACGGTGGTGAGTTTTCTCTATATAATCTATCAATAAGTCTAAAGACCAGGAGTTAAAATCGACTCCCGAATCATTTTTTGTTGCTAAAACAGCGTTTAAATCATTCAATAAATTGGTTTCATTTATGTTTTTTTTGGTGCAAACTTCCTCTAAGGTTCTTTGCCCTTTACAACAAAAGTCAATTTCATATTTTGTGAAGATTGCTGCAGTTCTATAGTCGTGTGCTACAAAATCTCCAATTGTAGTTTTTTCTTGAATGTTCATAATTTTTATTTTAACAGAGGTTTAAATATCAGTACTTTATGGGTTTTAATGTCTGCTTTTTACTGACTATAATTTTACTGATTATAAATTTTATTTTATATGATTTAAATCATATTTCATTTTTGTTATCATTTTTTTATTAACAAAAGTTGTTAAAAAAAGGAGTTATTTCAAGCTGATTTTTCGTTATTTTCAAAAGTGAAGAGGTCAAAAAGAAAAATTATTTTAGTATGATTCCAATCATAGGATATAAATTATTTCAAAGCGTCCTTTGTAGAAATTAAAATGGAAAAATAAGTATACAATGAACAATAACTTAAATACAACATCACTTCCCGAAGGACATCCGGTGAGTGTTTATTATCAGGAAAAAGAAATTATCAATACACTTTTAGAAGAAATATCCGCAGTGGATGCTAAAGCTGAATTTCAGAAATACACGAATATTTTCAACCAGCTTCAAACCATAGAAAAACGATTTGCAAGAAAAGAAAACCAACTTTTTCCGTTTTTGGAAAAGAAAGGATGGAATGGCCCATCTCAAGGTATGTGGTCGTTTCACGATAATTTGAGAGAACAATTTAGATTGTTGCGCAAGAATATGGATGCCAAAGAATTTGACAAAATTAAAACCAACACGCCTTTTTTGGTTGAAGGAATTTCTAGATTAATGAATACGGAAGATAACGTTTTGTTTCCAAATGCCTTGGATTTACTTACCGAAAAAGACTGGATTACGATGCGCCAAGGCGAAGAAGAAATTGGCTGGATGTTGTCGGAAAGCCCAGCACCTTTTCCAAATGTTGAATACATTCACCCAAGTGAGGATTTTACCAAAAGGGAAATGACCTTTTCGCTCGAAAACACTTCGCATTATGACGAAGGTTATATGACGGTGGAGCAAGTAAATTTACTTTTGAAAACGATGCCTTTGGATTTGACTTTTGTAGATGAAAACGACAAAGTGATTTTCTACAATCGGGGAGAAGAACGTGTTTTTCCTAGAAGTGCTGGAATCATTGGTCGTGAAGTGAAGTTTTGTCATCCGCCAAAAAGTGTTGGAACGGTTCTCAAAATCATAGAAAGTTTCAAGAATGGCACTCAAAACGAAGCTTCTTTTTGGATTACTTTCAAAGGCAGACTGATTTACATCCGCTATTTTGCAGTTCGAGATGCCGATAAAAACTATAAAGGAGTGATAGAAATGTCGCAAGATATTACCGATATCAAAAATATTGAAGGCGAACAACGATTATTGGATTGGGAATTATAAGTGGCTAAAGCAGCATTATTTCGTATTATTAATTCACAAAAAAGGAGCTCAATTGAGCGCCTTTTTTTATCTAGAAAACCTTACAGGTTTTCAAAACCTGTCAGGTTTATCAATTTTATCCTGCTAATTCCACGATTTTTTTGTCTTCAACCAAACTCACTTTTACCAAACCGTGTTTTGCCAAGCCTTTCATTGCGGCATCCCATTTTTTGCCACTCAAATCCGATTTGATTTTCAGTAAACCCAATTCCATTTTGTTTTCGTTGGTTTGCAAAAGTGCCAAGATTAATTTCTCCTCGTCCAGCAATTCAATAACAACCTGTTTTTTCTCTGGTCGCATTTGCGGAAATAATAAAACTTCTTGAATTGAAGCATTATTGGTCAAATACATAATCAATCTATCCATTCCAATTCCCATTCCTGAAGTTGGCGGCATTCCGTATTCTAACGCTCTCAAGAAATCTTCGTCAATCGTTCCAGTTGCTTCATCATCGCCTTTTTCGGCCAAACGCATTTGGTCTTCAAAACGTTCTCTCTGATCAATTGGGTCATTCAATTCAGAATACGCATTCGCTACTTCTTTACCGCAAACCATCAATTCGAATCGTTCCGTCAAGTCAGGATTGTCGCGATGTTGTTTGCAAAGTGGTGACATTTCCTTTGGATAATCTGTGATGAAAGTGGGCTGAATATAATTTCCTTCACATTTGGCACCAAAAATTTCGTCAATCAATTTTCCTTTACCCATTGTGGCATCCACATCAATTCCCATTCCTTTTGCAGCATCGAATATTTCCGCTTCGCTTTTGCCGGAAATATCAAAACCTGTAAAATGTTTGATAGAATCCGTCATTGTAACTCTGGCATACGGCGCTTTGAAGTTGATTTGGTGTTCGCCAAAAGTCGCTTCACTCGTTCCGTTGACCGCAATGGCGCAATATTCCAAAAGATCTTCGGCAAATTTCATCATCCAATTGTAGTCTTTGTAGGCTACATATATTTCCATAGCGGTAAATTCGGGGTTGTGCGTTCGGTCCATTCCTTCGTTACGGAAGTTTCTCGAAAACTCATAAACACCGTCAAAACCACCAACAATCAATCTTTTCAAATACAATTCATTCGCAATACGCATATACAACGGAATGTCAAGCGAGTTGTGGTGCGTGATAAAAGGTCGAGCCGCAGCACCACCGGGAATCGGCTGCAAAACGGGAGTTTCCACTTCCAGATAGCCTTTATCATTAAAGAAAGTACGCATCGCATTGAACATTTTTGTCCTCTTGATAAACGTTGCTTTCACGTGGTCGTTCACCGTCAAATCCACATAACGACGACGGTATCTTTGTTCCGGATCCGAAAAAGCATCGTGTGTTTTTCCGTCGGCATCCGTTTTTACAATCGGCAAAGGTTTTAATGCTTTAGCCAAAACCGTCAAGCCATAAACGTGAACAGAGATTTCGCCCACTTGAGTTTTGAAAACTGTACCGCGAACCCCAATAAAATCGCCAATGTCCAATAGTTTTTTGAAAACCACATTGTACATTGTTTTCTCCTCGTCATCCGAAATATCGTCTCTTGAAACATAGATTTGTATGCGTCCTTCCGCATCTTTCAACTCGGCAAAAGAGGCTTTTCCCATAATTCTTTTCCCCATCAAACGACCGGCTAGAATCACTTCCTTGCCTTCATACTTCTCGAAATCGGCCAGGATTTCGCTGGAATAAGCGGTTGTGATAAATTCGGCGGCAGGAAAAGGTTCAATGCCTAAATTACGTAATTGGGTGAGTGCTTCTCTACGAAGGATTTCTTGTTCGGATAATGCCATTCTGTTCTGATTTTAAGAGTGCAAAGATAAGAAAAGATTGCAGATTTCAGAATTTAGAATTTAGAATTTTTGGAGCTTTTTCCAGCTTTACGTTACAATCTTTTGTTTTTTAAAGAAAAAAACAAAAGGATTTTCACTTCAATCTGGGCTATGGCATTCTTTTTCAAAAAATATATAAAAGACTTCGCTTCTTGGTGACTTCATATCAAAACAAAATAATTAATTGTATTTTTGCACTTCACAATTTAGTGAACGAAAAAAAACATTTCGTTCCTCACGATTACCAATGAACAAAATCATCCAACTTCAAGATTTAGGACTTCAAGATTACAAAACCACTTGGGAATACCAAGAAGAAATATTCAAGAAAGTGGTCGATTTGAAAATAAAGAATCGGAGGGAAGAAACTACTTTAGAAACTCCTAATTATTTTCTTTTTGTAGAACATCCGCACGTTTATACTTTGGGAAAAAGTGGTGATTTATCCAACCTGCTTTTATCAGAAAAGCAGCTCGAAGCCAAAGGCGCGACTTTCTACAAAATCAATCGTGGTGGCGATATTACCTATCACGGACCTGGACAAATTGTGGGTTATCCTATTTTGGACTTGGAAAATTTTTTTACCGATATTCATAAATACTTGCGTTTTCTGGAAGAATCCATCATCCTGACATTACAAGAATACGGATTGGAATGCGGTCGAAGTGAAGGTGAAACTGGCGTCTGGTTAGGAGCAGGAACGCCATTTGCGAGAAAAATTTGTGCGCTAGGCGTTCGTGCTTCCCGCTGGGTTACGATGCACGGTTTTGCATTGAATGTAAACGTGGATTTGGGTTATTTTGACAACATTATTCCATGTGGTATTCGCGGAAAAGCCGTAACATCTTTAAATGTGGAACTTGGTGTAGAAAAAGTAGATGAAAACGAAGTGAAAGCAAAAATTATGAAACATTTTGCTCAATTATTTCAAGCAGAGATTGTGATTTTATAGCCCACAGATGACCAGGATATAGCAGATTGTAACGGATTTTTTGCTAGTATTGCTGTAATCTAAAATCTAAAATCACAAATCTAAAATTGGATCCGGCAACAATCGAAAAGTCATTCTATGGTATTTTGTCACGCCATATTTTCTGATCGCTTCCCGATGTTCTTTGGTTGGATATCCTTTGTTTTGTTTCCAATTGTACATCGGAAATTCTTCGTGAATAGTCATCATATATTCGTCGCGATAGGTTTTTGCTAAAATTGAAGCCGCAGCAATGCTCATATATTTCGAATCGCCTTTGATAATACTTTGATTTGGAATCGATTTTAATAATGCGATTTCAATTTTCGAAAGTTGTTTTCCAAAAGTGGTGGCCAATCCTAGTTTTGCGTTCAACAATCGGTTTCCATCCACAATAATGAATTCGGGAATTGTTGTCAATTTCAAAATACTTTCCTGCATACCTTTCATCGAAGCATTGAGAATATTGATTTCGTCAATTTCATTCGGGTGCAAATGGGTTACGGCAAATGAAACGGCTTGACTTTCGATAATGGTTCGCAGTTCCTCTCTGATTTTTTCGGACAAGAGCTTGCTGTCATTGAGAATTATATTTTCAAAATCGGCTGGAAGAATTACTGCAGCTGCAGTAACTGGACCAGCAAGACAGCCACGGCCAGCTTCGTCAGTTCCAGTTTCTAAGATGAATTTTGAAAAATTATTAAAAAGCATAATAGGTTTATTGAAGCAACAAATATTGCAAAATTTTCTTGAAAAAAACGTGTTTTATTTCTATTTCCCAAAACATTCCCATAAATCAAAGCGTTTTTTTATTTATATGTTTTTTCATTTACCTTTGCTTTAAATAAATTTCTTGAAAAATTACCTAATTATATACCGCTTCAAATGAGGATTCTCTTTTTCTTATATCTTTTAGTATTGCCTACACTCCTGTTTTCTCAAGAAAAAAAGACTAATGAATTGGATTATAACAGCAAATACAACAGTTCCGATTCTATAAAAAAACCTAAAGCGAAGGTTGCTTCAATTGATATGTATAGAGTTATAACTTTGGAACGCGACACCACTTATATAGATACTTCGTTAACCATAAAAAAACTTTACAGCTACAATTATTTGCGCAGAGATGCCTTTGGATTGTTGCCTTTTCCTAATGAAGGACAAACGTATAATACTTTGCAGTATAGTTTAACTGATTTTTCGCCTTATCCTGAAATAGGTTTTAAGGGAAAGCATTTTAATTTTTTGGAAGCAAACCAAATTAGATATTGTTCCGTTGCAACTCCTGTTACCGAGTTGTATTTTAAAACGGTTATGAAAAGAGGTCAAAATGTAGATGCTTTTATTACGGTAAACACCTCGCCAAGGTTTAATTTTTCGATAGCTTATAAGGGATTACGTTCCGAGGGGAAATACATAAATCAACTGACGAGTACAGGAAATTTTAGGTTTACAACAAGTTATAACACTAAAAACCAACGTTATTTTGCCAATGCACATTTTGTCTCGCAAGATATTTTGAATGAGGAAAATGGAGGAATTACAACCGTTGAAGACTTCGAAGGTGGTAATCCAGATTTTATAAATAGAGAAAGATTAGAAGTTTATTTGATTGATGCAAAATCATTTCTGAAAGGGAAAAGGGTATTTTTGGATCACTTTTTTAGAATCAACTCAGTCAAAGGGAATAATAATTTATATGTGACTCATCAATTTAATTACGAAAATAAATATTTTGAATACAATCAGGCGACCGTAGTTTCAAATTTAGCTACCGGAAGAATCTATAGATTTGGTGATTCTTATAAAACCAGTGGCATAAATGACCAAACGCATTATAACAAAACCTATAATAAAGTTGGGCTTGTTTATGAAAATACAACTTTAGGAAAGTTTCAGTTTTTTGCCGATGATTTTTTCAATAATTATTACTACAATCAAATATTAATTCTGGATGATCAAACGGTTCCGAGTTCCATAAGCCAAAGAATAAATAGTGTAGGAGGTCAATATGACTATCAAAAAAACAAATGGAACGGTAAATTTTTATTTTCAAGATCCGTTTCCAATCAATCTTTGTCTAATTTGGATGCTAAGCTGCGATACAATTTAAATGAGGAAATGGAATTGTCTTTTCAATACCAAAATATAAACAAATTGCCCAATAATAACTATAATTTGTACCAGAGCAGCTACGTAAATTACAATTGGTCGAATGATTTTAAGAACGAAAAAATAAATTCTATCATTGTTAATGCCACAACTCCTTGGGTTGAAGCTTCGGTTCAATATTCCACATTCAACGATCATTTGTATTTTGCCGATGTTTCAACACCAGCACAAATTGCGTTGCAGCAACAAATAATTGCTCCAACACAGTATGCAAACACGATCAATTATTTGTCGGTAAAAGCCAGTAAGGAGTTCAGATTGGGGAAATTCGCATTAGACAATACTCTTTTATACCAAAAAGCAGAGCAACAGGATTTTATTTTAAACGTTCCCGAATTTCTTACTAGAAACACGTTTTATTATTCTCAAGACATGTTTCATAAAGCCTTATTTTTTCAAACGGGAGTGACCTTTAATTATTTTACAAACTATTATGCAAATGAATACAACCCAGTAATTGGCGAATTTTTTGTTCAAAATAAGAAAGAGATTGGAAATTTTGCCAACCTTGATTTTTTCTTTAATGCTAAGATTCAAAGAACCCGTATTTATTTAATTGCCGAACATTTTAATTCTTCCTTTTCTGGAAATAATTTTTATTCTTCTCCGAATAATCCATACCGAGATTTTATAATTCGATTTGGTGTTGTTTGGAATTTCTTTCAATAATTTAAATTTTAAAAATGCAATATTCAGAAAACATATTAGGCACCATCGGAGGAACACCTTTAGTAAAACTAAATAAGGTTGTTGCAGGAATTTCAGCTTTGGTCCTTGCCAAAGTAGAAACCTTCAATCCTGGGAATTCTGTAAAAGACCGAATGGCCGTAAAAATGATAGCAGACGCCGAAGCCAATGGAAGTCTAAAACCGGGCGGAACGATTATCGAAGGCACTTCAGGAAATACCGGAATGGGACTGGCATTGGTCGCCATCATAAAAGGATATAAATTGATTTGCGTGATTTCCGATAAGCAATCCAAAGAAAAAATGGATATTCTTCGTGCTGTTGGAGCGAAAGTGATTGTTTGTCCAACAGATGTGGAACCAACCGATCCGCGTTCCTATTATTCGGTTTCCAAAAGATTGTCTGAAGAAACGCCCAATTCCTGGTATGTAAACCAATACGATAATTTATCGAATTCATTGGCTCATTACGAACAAACTGGACCTGAAATTTGGAAACAAACCGATGGAAAAATTACTCATTTCGTTTCTGGTGTAGGAACGGGAGGAACTATTTCCGGAGTTGGAAAATATTTAAAAGAGCAGAATCCCAACATTAAAATCTGGGGAATTGACACTTATGGTTCGGTATTTAAAAAATTTCACGAAACAGGAATTTTTGACGAAAATGAAATTTATTCGTATATCACTGAAGGAATTGGCGAAGATATTTTGCCAAAAAATGTCGACTTTTCCATAATTGACGGATTTACAAAAGTCACCGATAAAGATGCCGCAGTTTACACCCGAAAAATCGCGCTTGAGGAAGGGATCTTTGTAGGGAATTCAGCTGGTGCAGCCATAAAAGGTTTGTTGCAACTGAAAGAACATTTCAAACCAGAAGACGTAGTTGTCGTGTTGTTTCACGATTCTGGAAGTCGTTATGTAGGCAAAATGTACAATGACGAATGGATGCGAGAACGTGGTTTTCTGGACGAAAAAATCACAAAAGCCGAAGATATCATTAAAGACAGTCTTGCCAGACCACTAATTATAGTTCGTACGGAAGAACTGGTTTCGCACGCTATTGAACGTATGCGCAAACATAATATTTCGCAAATTCCAGTTATAGATATCAATGGATTTGTAGGGTCGGTTGATGAAACAGATTTATTTCGTAGTTATGTAAACGACAAAAATTCTGTCGATAAACCCATTCGTGAAATTATGGGAAAACCCTATCCAATTGTAAAACTGGGAACTACAATCGAAGAAGTTTCTAAATTATTCACCAAAGAAAGTGAAGCGGTTTTGGTCGATTTAGAAAACGGGAATCATCAAATTATTACCAAGTCGGATATTATTGGTTCGATAAAATAAGTATTATAATTGCACATTTACATTGGAAGAGAAAACGATATACATTATTTCAGGATGCAATGGAGCAGGCAAAACCACAGCTTCATATACTATTTTGCCTGAAATTTTAGATTGTAAAGAATTTGTAAATGCCGACGAAATTGCAAAAGGATTATCCCCTTTTCAACCTGAAAAAGTAGCATTCGAAGCAGGAAGAATTATGCTCGATAGAATTGAAACCCTGTTAAAATTGGATCAAAGTTTTGCCTTAGAGACAACATTATCGACTAAAAGTTATAAAAACAAATTGGTTGCAGCAAAAAAGAAGGGATTCAAGGTGAAGTTATTGTTTTTTTGGTTGCCAACAATTGAACTGGCGATAAACCGTGTGGCCATTAGGGTTTCAGAGGGCGGACATAATATTCCAAACGAAATCATTGCGAGAAGATATCTTCGGGGAATTGAAAACTTATTCAAAATATACATACCTTTGTGTGATGAGTGGATGGTTTTTGATAATTCAGAAACTGATGCAGAAAAAATCGCTCAAGGTGTTACTACGGTTTCAATGGAAGTTTTAGATGAAAAGAAATGGAATTTTTTTAAAAATAACCCATGAATACAAAAGAAGGAAAGCAATCTGAATTTTCAGAAAAAATAAGTGAAGGACTTAAACTGGTTTCGAAAAAACTAATTCAAGAAAAAATTGCAAAAGACCAATCGGTGGTAATAATGCACAAAGGAGAGATGATTACTATTAAAGCTTCGGAATTGAGTAAATTGTAATTTTACACTTCAATTTATGTGAATACACCTGCAAGATTTAAAACTTTGCAGGTTTTTTTGTTTTATATTTGTAAATAACTTCCCATAAGGATTGGAAGATATCAAAAATATGCAATCGATCCCCAGATTAATCGGGACGATAATCTTAAATCTTAAATTAAATTGACTTTCACCGCCATAGATTTTGAAACCGCAACAGCATTCCATCCTTGTTCTGTAGGCATTGTTACAGTAGAAAACGGCGTTATTGTTGACGAATACGTTACCTTAATCCAGCCGCCGAGAAACGAATATTCGCATTTTACCATAGCGGTTCACGGGATTTATCCGCGTGATACTGTCACTGCTAAAACTTTTGCGCAAGTATTTCCAGAAATCCAAAAACGGCTACAAAATCGAGTTGTTGTGGCTCATAACGAAAGTTTTGACCGAAACGTTTTGACTAAATCAATGGCGCTTCACGGATTTGATTATGAAGAATTAAACATTGGTTCGCGATGGGAATGTACCGTAAAAATTTACAAAGCCAAAGGCTTAAAGCCAACAAAGTTAAGTGATTGCTGTCGTGAAATGAAGATTCAACTCAATCATCACGAAGCTTTATCCGATGCTCGGGCTTGCGCCAAATTGTATTTGATGCGGTAATTGTCCTTGTGATTAAAGGTTATTTTTTTTAAAAAATATAAGATTTTTTTCATTACTTTAGTCTTCAATCTAAAAGGCTAAAAATGAAAGAAGATTTCCTTCATTATCTCTGGAAATTCAAGAAATTCGACACTTTGAATTTAAAAACTTTCAATGGAGAGGAAATTACTATTATTAATGTTGGACAATATTTAGAACTTGCTGGCCCTGATTTTTTCAATGCACAATTGGTTATTGGAAATCAAAAATGGGCGGGAAATATAGAAATTCACCTTAAATCATCGGATTGGTATGTGCATCACCACGAAAGAGACGAAGCCTATGAAAGCGTAATTCTTCACGTAGTTTGGGAACACGACACGGAAATTTTTAGAAGCAATAATAGTGAAATCCCAGTTTTGGAACTCAAAAATTATGTCGATTCAGCAACAATAGCCAATTATCAATCGTTGATGACTCCAAAATCTTGGATATTTTGCGAAAAGCAACTAAAAGACATCAAAGAATTTACTTTAAAAAATTGGCAAGAACGTTTGTTTTTCGAACGTTTGGAACGGAAATCAAATCCTATTTTTGAATTATTAAAATTGACTAATAACGATTGGGAAGCTGTCTTGTTTAGCCTTTTAGCCAAGAATTTTGGTTTAAATACCAATGGTGAAATCTTTTTGAAAATCGCTCAATCCATTCCGTTTTCGATTATACGAAAAGAGAGTTTTGAGGTCGAAAACTTGGAAGCGTTACTTTTGGGAAATGCAGGTTTATTGGATTTGGAAAAAGAAGATAATTATTTTAAGGATTTAAAATTCAGGTATTTTTATTTGTTGCACAAGTATCAATTGGAGAAAAAATTAGTCGAACCAGTTCAGTTTTTCAAACATCGGCCAGATAATTTTCCTACAATTCGACTGGCGCAGTTGGCGAATTTATATCACAGTCAACAAAATTTATTTTCCATAATCAGCACTTCCAATTCAGTGAAAAGGATTTATGAAACTTTTGATGTCTCGGCTTCCGATTATTGGCAAAACCATTATCAGTTTGACAAAGAAAGTCCGAAAAAGAAGAAAAAATTGTCCAAATCCTTTATCGATTTGATTATCATAAACACCATAATTCCACTTCAATTTGCATATGCAAAAAGTCAAGGAAAGGAAATTTCCGAAGACCTAATTCAATTGTTGAGAGAAGTGGCTTCGGAGAGAAATGCGATTTTGGATAAGTTCAGTTCCTTTGGAATAAAATCGAAAAATGCTTTTGAATCCCAATCCTTATTGCAACTCAAAAATGAATATTGCAATAAAAGCCGCTGTTTGGAATGTGGCGTTGGAATGGAATTATTGAAGAAAATTTCTTAATTTTACCAAAAAAAAGGATGAGAGCTGTTATCCAACTTAAATATTTTTTCGAAAAACGTGGTTTTCATGTTTCCTCGCGTCTTGCCGATAAACTGGGAATGCGGGTTTCGGACGTGAGATTGTTTTTTATCTACATTACTTTTGTCACTGCTGGTTTGTGGTTTGGTGTTTATTTAACCCTGGCTTTCTGGATTCGTTTGAAAGATTTAATAAGAGGAAAACGCACTTCGGTATTTGATTTGTAACACATTTTGAAAACAAAAAAGGGATTATAAAGTTATAAAAAACTCTATAATCCCTTTTTTGTTTACCATTAATTTATCTCACCTTTTTAAAACTATAGGAATAAATTACGGCATGTATTGCTGCAAAAACCAGAGAAAAATAGAACAAGAAATGATCGTCAATTTCTATGTCACCATGATGAATAAAGGCAATAACAATTAATGCGAATACCATTCCTAAACCAGAACTTGCAACTGTTTTGTAACTTTTTATGCTAAATTGACCTTGGTTTAATTTGCTATGTTTCATTCCATAAAATAAGTATAAATCAAAACCAATCATCATCCAAACAATAAGCCGAATCCATGTATCTAACGGCAAAAACACCATCATAAATAAACAAACAGCAACGCCTGCGATTGGTACAAATGGAACTAACGGTGTTCTAAAAGCTCTTGGTGCTTCGGGCATTTTTTTACGCATAATCAGTACGCCGATGCAAACTAAAATAAAAGCGAATAAGGTCCCAATACTGGTCATTTCTCCCACCACTCTTGCAGGTACAAACGCTGCAAAAATGCTCACAATGATCATAAATAATAAATTATTTTTGGCTGGAGTTCTAAATTTTGAATGCACTTCTGAAAATACTTTTGGCATCAAACCATCTTTACTCATCGAGAAAAATACTCGGCTTTGCCCCATTAACATCACTAATATTACGGACGAATAGCCTCCTAAAATCGCTAATAAAATGGCGTTATTCAACCAAGGATATGCTGGTGTTATCATTCCGTTTGCACCAACATTTCCCATCGATTCTACAGCAACAGCAACGGGAGCGATTCCGTCTTTTCCTGCAAATGCTTGATAGTTTACAACTCCTGTCATCACGTGAGCAAATAAAACGTAGAGAATAGTACATATTGCTAGTGATAATAAAATTCCGATTGGCATATCTCTTTTAGGGTTTTTAGCTTCTTGCGCTGCGGTAGAAACGGCATCAAAACCGATATACGCGAAAAACACAATTGCGGCCGCTCTGATTATTCCAGAGAAACCAAATTCTCCAAATTTTCCAGTATTTTCAGGAATATACGGGTGGTAATTTTCTGGTCGAATGTATTGCCAACCCACAGCAATAAATACGATAACAACAGTGACTTTTAATAAAACTATAATTCCGTTTACAAATGCTGATTCTCTGGTTCCGCGTATTAAAAGCAAGGACATTGTCACGACAATTAAAACTGCAGGAATATTTACAATTCCTCCTTCAAACGGCGAAAGCATATAAGCATCATCTATGTGAATTCCATAACCGCCCAGAAATTTACCAAAATATCGGGACCAACTAATAGAAACTGTTGCCGCTCCAACGGCATATTCCAAGACTAAATCCCATCCAATAATCCATGCTACAAATTCTCCCATTGTCGCAAAAGAATAGGTATAAGCACTACCTGCAACAGGAATCATTGATGAAAATTCGGCATAACATAAACCTGCAAAAACGCAACCAAATGCTGCTACAAGAAAAGAAATGGTAATTGCCGGACCTGCATTTGCGGATGCTGCCAAACCCGTTATTGAAAATAATCCAGCGCCTATAATCGCTCCAATTCCAAGTGCAACTAATCCCGATGCCGATAATGTTTTCTTTAATCCTTTTTCAGAATCTTCAGCTTCAACCAAAAGTTGGGCTAGTGGTTTTCTTCTCCAAATTGACATATATTTTGTTTTATTGTTATTAGTTCTCAAATATATTGTTTTTTTGATGTTGTGCGGATATAGAAATCTTTATTTTTTTTAAAGCTCACTTTATTTGATATTTGACATTATCTTGTGCAGAATGACTTGTTTTATAAAATATTTCATATTTTTAGGCTTTATAAACCATCTTTTAATGATTTTCAAAACAGTAAAATCTTTTTTTAAATTTTCTAAAGAACAGCGTACAGGTGTTTTTTTATTGTTTTCCATCATTATTGTGCTGCAATTGGTTTATTTTTTCGTAGATTTTAGTTCTTTTTCCAAAAATTCTCCCGAAAAAGAAAAGTGGCTTTCTCTGCAATCGCAAATCGATTCTTTAAAACTAGCGAAACTAGATTATGTTCCAAAGATTTATCCCTTCAACCCTAATTTTATTACCGATTATAAAGGGTATAAACTCGGAATGTCAGTCGCGCAAATTGACCGGCTTCTGGCGTTTCGAAAGCAAAATAAATACGTGAATTCGCCAAAAGAGTTTCAAGACGTGACCCAAGTTTCGGATTCTTTATTAAATGCTATTTCGCCAAATTTCAAATTTCCAGATTGGGTCAATAACAAAAAGGAATTCAAAGACTATAAAAAATATCCCAATACGGAGTTCGCCAAAAAAGAAAAAATTGTCATCATCGACATCAATCAAGCCACTCAGGAAGATTTAATAAAAATATATGGAATTGGTGAGGCGATTTCGCTTCGGATTTTGAAATTCAAAGATAACCTTGGTGGTTTTGTTTCGATGGAACAAATGAAGGATATTTGGGGACTTTCGCCAGAAGTATTAGATAATTTGAATTCTCATTTCAAGGTTTCGGCTCTTCCAAAACTAAAAAAAATTGATATTAATAATGCTTCGATAAAAGAACTTTCGGAGTTTCCTTATTTTAAATACCCAATTTCAAAAAACATTGTTACTTTTCGAAGTATGAACGGCAATATCAAAAATAGTGAAGATTTAACAAAAATTAAAGGAATGTCTATTGATAAGGCAAATATTATAGCCTTATATTTGGACTTTTAAAATTCTTACCCTTTTTACAATGAACTTTGACTACAGCGAAACACAAGTAATGATAGCGGAATCTGCACGAGATTTTGCAGAAAAATATATTAGACCACATATTATGGAATGGGATGAATCCCAAGAATTCCCAGTTCCATTATTTAGAAAAATGGGTAAAATGGGATTTATGGGCGTTTTAGTTCCAGAAGAATTGGGCGGTTCAGGTTTAGGATATCACGAATATATTGCAGTTGTTGAGGAAATTTCAAAAGTAGATCCATCTATAGGATTGTCGGTTGCGGCACATAATTCTTTATGTACCAATCATATTTTGACTTTTGGAAATGAAGAACAAAAGAAAAAATGGATTCCAAAACTAGCCACTGGCGAACACATTGGTGCTTGGGGATTGACTGAACACAGCACGGGTTCTGATGCAGGAGGAATGAATACAACTGCAGTAAAAGAGGGTGATTTTTGGATAGTAAACGGATCAAAAAATTTTATTACACACGGAATTTCAGGCGAAATAGCAGTGGTAATTGTGCGAACCGGAGAAAAAGGTGATTCCAGAGGGATGACTGCCTTTGTTTTCGAAAAAGGAATGCCGGGATTTACTTCAGGAAAAAAAGCGAATAAGTTAGGAATGCGCGCCAGCGAAACTGCCGAATTATTCTTTGATAATTGTCGAATTCCAGACGCCAATAGATTAGGTGAAGTGGGACAGGGATTTATTCAATCGATGAAAATTTTGGATGGTGGAAGAATTTCCATTGGAGCATTGTCATTAGGGATTGCAAAAGGTGCTTATGAAGCTTCCT
>JAAFGY010000236.1 GCA_010365135.1 Flavobacterium sp. | reverse complement strand
CCTTCGGATAGTTTTTGAAATATAGATTTCAAAAACTATCCGAAGGTTTATTTTAAACAAATCTAACCGTTGCATTTATTAATTGAATCTAAGACATTTTAAAATAGTGTCAAAAATTATTTCCTATTTTTTTGTATCATCTATTATAGCTCCAGTTCCAGCACCAATACCTGCACCTGCTAAACCACCAATTATAGCTCCAGCTCCTTTTTTCTTACTAACAATCGCACCCGTTGCGGCTCCAACTCCGGCTCCAATTACGGCTCCTTTTGCAGCTCCACTCCATTTTTTTCTTCTTGGAGTTGTTGGAGTTGTGGTTGTCGTATTAGTTGTTGTATTAGTTGTACTGCTAACTTGTTGTTCTTGAATTTTAGCCATTTCAACTTGCATAGAATCGATAACTTTTTGTTTGCTAGCCTCCACTTTCATCGAGTCTATAGTCGCTTGTTTTGCTTTTTGAGCCTCTATTTTTCCTTGATTTTGACAAGAAACAATAATTAAAGAAAGTAAAATAAAATATAGTGATTTCATAATTTTAAAAAATGTAAATTAATAACGCTGTAAATAAACCATTAAAATGCTAGGCAACTATTACATAATTTACTCCATTTCTTACATAATTCACACAGTCATAGGCACGAATGGGATGCTCGCGCTAACAATAGAAGTTTTACTAAAATTACCGTTTTTTGCCGCATTTTTATGTCACCGAAAGTAAACCAAAAAAACCAACCAATGAGCAGCGGTGAATATATTCGAATATATTAGAAAGTAAACTACTGCATCGAGAAATTTATATTGCCTTTTTACGTGATAAAACACCACAAGTTAAGATTTTCTTACATTGCATCTCCCCGCTGGCGCGAACGTCCCGCTCTTGAAGACTAATACAAGCAAACCACCATAAATTGGAATAGGCATTGGGGAGACGCAACGATGCCCATAGCCTTCCTTAAACCTATCCACTTAAAAATAAAGGCGAATCTCACAACCTTCTTACCCACAAATATATTCCACTACAACTTCTATACTTAAGTTTACGCCTTTGAAAGCTATTTTGCTTCTAATAGCTATTTGAATCAAAATCAAGAAAAATCGCTGCCAAGTGGTTTTCAATTCATTACTGTAAAGGAGTACGTGAATAATATAAATTTTAAAAATAGTTATATAACAAAATTCGTCTCCTTCTACCCGACCTTTACACCAAATAATTTTAACTAAAAAATCTTATGAAAAATTTACTAATTTTATGTGTATGTATCGCTTTTACCTTCACTTCAAGGGCGCAAACAGAAGATAAAAAATGGAATGTTGGGTTGCATGCTGGTGTTACTCAATATAGTGGTGACTTAGGTAGAGATTGGTACAAAACCGATAATTCCATGTATGGATTTGGTGGATTATCCGTTTCTAGGTATTTAGGCAAACTATTTGACGCAAACCTATTATTGTCAAAAGGAACTATGGGTTACAATAATGGCACCACCGCAGGTTTTAGATCTGATTTTAATGCGGCATCTATCAACTTACGTTTCAATATTGTAGCTCCAGAATATGTTTTGCGGCCTTATGTATTTGCTGGCGCTACCGCAATTTTATTTGATAATCAACTTAATTTTCATCAAGAAAAGTATGATTTTATGTTGCCATCAGCTGGTGCGGGTATCAACATCAGACTTACGCCAGTTATAATGCTGAATCTGCAAGAAACATTTATGTTTTCAAATCATGATGGCCGTGACGGCATTGACAATGCTGCCGGTAAACTAAGTAAAAAAGATTCGTATGTAACTCATATGGCGGGATTGACTTTCAATATGGGAAATTCTGTTGATACCGATCAAGATGGTGTATCAGACAAGAAAGATAATTGCCCAAATACTCCTGCTGGAGTCGCTGTGGATAAAATGGGTTGTCCATTGGATAAAGATGCCGATGGAGTTCCAGATTACATGGACAATTGTCCAGATGTTTCAGGTTCAAAAATGCTAAACGGTTGTCCCGATAGAGACAATGATGGTGTTGAAGATTCAAAAGACCAATGTCCAGATCAAGCAGGAACGATGACACTTAATGGTTGTCCTGATGCTGATAAAGATGGCGTAGCCGATAAAGATGATCAATGTGCCAATACCAAATTAGGAACCAAAGTGGATAGCAAAGGTTGTCCAATGGATAGTGACAAAGATGGTGTAACAGATGATATCGATCGTTGCCCAGATGTGGCTGGAATAGTTGCCCTCAATGGCTGTCCTGATTCTGATGGAGATGGTATCGTAGATTTGGATGATAAATGTCCAACTGCTAAAGGAACTGCTGCAAACAATGGTTGTCCTGAAATTACTAAAGCCGATATTGTAAAAATCACTTACATCGGAAGCAAACTTTTCTTCGAAAACAATTCGGACAAATTAAAAGTAGCTTCACTTTCGCAATTGGATGCTTTAATCAAAATCTTGAACAAATATCAAGGAGCCAAATTAACCATCGAAGGACATACAGACAACGTAGGTGCCGATGATTTTAATATGACTTTGTCTCAAAAACGTTCCGACTCTGTTAAAAAATATTTAATGAGTAAAGGAATTGAAGAGTCTAGATTAATTGCTGTTGGATTTGGAGAAACAAAACCTGTTGCCAAAAACACAACTGCATTAGGCAAAGCGAAAAACCGTAGAGTAGAATTGAAAACTAATTATTAAATAGTTAGTATTATGTACTGAGAAGTGGTTGTCAAGAAATTGGCAACCACTTTTTTTTTCGCTTTTAGTCAATATTACATTCTTGAAGAAATTTAAAATTTTGTATTTAAAAGCTATTCGAATCTTATACATTAGTATCTAAATCCTAAAACTAAATTTGGAGATTTTTTGTATTTTTACAATTCAATAATTTTTCGATTCAAGAAAAACAGATCTAACATTCTCACTTATTAAGACGACAAAGTGTTCCAAAAATAGAAACTACCTCGGAAAATACTATTTAATGGCAAAAAGTGAGATGCTAAATGTGGAAGTAACTGAAACGATTCTTTGAAAAAACATTAACATTAACATTCCAATATAAACATTCAAAAACTCTCACTATGAACATCTTAGATTTAATACAAAAAAGATATACAGCCAAGAAGTACAACGCTGACAAAGCTATACCACAAGAAAAAATAGAGGATTTGAAAGAAATTTTACGCCTCACCCCTTCTTCTATAAACATTCAACCTTGGAAATTTACTTTTGTGCAAAATCCAGAAATCAAGGCAAAATTAGCTTTGGTTTCGATGCACAATGCAGAAAAAATAAACCAAGCGCAACTTTTGATCGTGTTCAGTGTAGCCGATGATTTGGATGCTTTTCAGAACGTGGTGGAAAATGAATTTCCGCAGGCTAGAAAAAATTGGTACAATCAAATTAAAGCCAGTATGCCAGAAGCGGATTTGAAAATATGGCTGGCCCAACAAGTGTAT
>JAAFGY010000235.1 GCA_010365135.1 Flavobacterium sp. | reverse complement strand
GGGATTTATTTTAAATTCATGAGTAAGCCCACTAAATGAAAATTCATTTTCTATATCCCGATTTAAATCAACTGTTAATGAAAGAGGTACCAAAGGAATTCTGGAGGGATCTCGCGCAAACGCTAACTTCTGAAGAAGATGGCCAAAACTTAGTTGATGGTTTTCATAGGCATCTAATAATTGTGGATTTCTTTGGTTTAAGTATTCTAGGAAGCTAATGTTTGTGTCTATTGTAGTTCGTAAAGGAAGAAGATTTGCACAATTTCCAATCATATGCTTCATATCGTACCGCCTATTTCCTGACACTGGGAAGCCTACTATTAAATCATTTTGACCTGTGAGTTTGTATAAAAAAACCTCGAATGCTGCAAGAAAAGTTGTTGCTAAACTACAATTTGCACGAAGTCCTAATTGTCTTAATGAATTTATAAGATTAATGTCAATAGGAAAATCCAGACGCTCGCCATTATAGGTTCGCAAAGGAGGTCTTATATAATCGATTGGTAATTCGATTACAGGAACGGATTCGTTATAAATAGTAAGCCAAAAATCTTCTATTTGTTTATATTTACTACTTTCTATTAACGAATTTAATTTGTTGGCATATTCACTAAAACGTTCCGGATATCTTAATTTTGGTACCGTATTTTCGATATATGCTGTATACAAAATACCTAGTTCTTCTAGTATTATATTAATACTTAAGCCATCTCCAATAATGTGATGATGAGTTAGTACTACTATATTTTCTAAATCATCAGTTTTAATTATTTTAACTCTAAATAAGGGACCAGTTACAAGGTCAAAAAGAGAATTGACTTCTTCATTGACAATGCTTTCTATGGACTTTTCTTTTTCATTAGATCTAAGATCAGAAATATCATTATGCGTTATTTCGATTTTAAGCTCCTTATATATATTCATATGGATTCCATCGGAACTAAATGAAGCTCTCAAACATTCATGACGATTAACTAAAGTATTTACAGCATGCTCTAATGATTCTAGGACTAAGTTGCCAATGAATTTAATAGAATAAGAAAGATTATATGCTTTGTTTGCATCACTACCTCCAATTAAACAATCCATCCATATTTCTAATTGTGAATTTGTAGTAGGTATAATGCTTTCGATTTCTGGAGAAGACGGATTGAAATGAATCACATTATGTTTTAGAGATTGATTTTTCATTACTTGTGTAAGGTTATTTAAAACTTGATTGTTTTTTTAATGTCCTTTTTAATTCAAATAAAAAAATAAAATGTTTAGATATTGGCATGTCTTTCATCTAAAATTTCTTGAAGCATTCGTGCTAAAGTTTTGTCATTTGGTGGCGCTACAATGTCTAAATGATCCCCGGGGATATTATGAATTTTGACGCCTTTTAATGCTGCTTTTTTCCATCCTAAGTGAGTTGGGTCTAATTTATAACTAGCATCATCTTTAGCTCGAAATAAATCCACCTCAAAATTTTGGGGTTTAAGGTGGTAGCGATCCACAATTTCGTTAACCTTTATATTAGCTTTTATAAATTGTTCAAGTGATAGTGCTTCTTGTTCTGTTATTTGGTCCTTTTTACCAAAATACATTCTTAATATATATTCTTTTTTTGCATTTGTACGCAATTTTAAAGACTTCCAACTCGTGAGCATTCCCATTAAATAATCCAACCTTCTGCGGGTAATATCAAAGTATCGTATCATTTTTTTTTGCGACAACGTTGCATAATAATAAGAAGAATCTACATAAGTGTCTAGTAATGCTGTCAAACTAACTGCTTTTCCTTGTTCCTTTAATTGACGTGTCATTTCAAAGGCAACCACGCCTCCAAAAGAAAAGCCTGCGAGAGCATATGGACCTTTCGGATTTATTTTTACAATAGCTTCGATATATTGAGCTGCCATATCTTCAATGGATTCATACCATTCTTCATACCTTCTTGCTGTACCCTGAATAAAATAAACAGGCTGATCTTCATCAAAGTGTTTAATTACATTTACGAAATTTAAGACATTGAGTCCTGCTCCGTGAATGATAAAAAGCGGAACTTTATTTCCATTTGGTTTTACAGGCACTATGCATTCAGAAGAAACTTCAACGTTACTTTCTATTAGTTTCGCAAATTTCTCGATCGTTGAATTTTCAAATAATGACGAGAGCGGAATTCGCTTGCCAGTTTGTTTCTCTATTTCAACTATAACTTTTACTGCTCGGATTGAATGTCCCCCGATTTCAAAAAAATTGCTAAAAATGTCAATATTTTCGATGTTTAAACTTTCTTTCCAAATTTTGGCAACTAGTTTTTCTGCTTCTGTTCTGGGTTCAGTATATAAAATTTTCGCAATGTCTTTTTCACTTTCTATTTTCAGCAGTGCATTTTTATCTAATTTTCCATTAGGAGTAGTAGGTAATTCTTTTATAATTTTAAAGTCGTAGGGCACAAAATACTCGGGTAACTGAGAGGCCAAATAGGCTTTCCATTCTTTTATCTTATCAATATCGATATCCATAAAATTTTCTAGTAAAATGTAAGCAATCAGTCTATCTTCGTGGCCTAATACGATTGCGGTTTTAATATTATCGATACTTTCAAGGGTTTGTTCTATCTCACCTAGTTCAATACGGTAACCACGAATTTTCACCTGATGATCTACTCGTCCTAAACAAAGAATATCACCCGTAGGTAATAACTTGCCTAAATCGCCAGTGAGGTAGGTTAATTTGGAATTAAATTTATTAGTTATAAACTTTTCTTTTGTTAAATCTTCACGTTTCAAATACCCTTTTGCTACACCATCACCAGAGATCGCAATTTCCCCCACGACTCCAGGTGGAACTAATTGTCCGTTCGAGTTTAGAAGATAAATCTGATAATTATCAATTGGTTTACCGATGCTTATACTTTCATCATCTAAAGTTATTTTCTTTATAGTAGAAACTACAGTCGCTTCTGTAGGGCCGTAAACATTCCAAAGGGAATCACATTTCGAAAGTATTTTTTGGGCAAGCTCTTTAGTAAGTGCTTCACCACCACAACAGGCCATAAGTTTGAGCTTTTCGTCCCAGTTAGACTCTAACAACATCTCCCAAGTTGTGGGTGTTGCTTGAAGCATGGTTATCTTTTTGCTTTTTAAAATATCTAATAATAAAATACCATCTTTTGCGGTTTCACTATTTACCATTACTATTGACGCGCCATTTATTAGAGGTAGAAATAGTTCAACAAAAGCAGCATCAAAGGAGATTGTTGTGATCGCTAATTGTTTATCGGATTCTTTAATACCCGGCTCTTTGGCTAAACTGAATAATAAATTTACTAAACTTTTATGTGAAATAGGAACTCCTTTTGGTTTACCCGTTGAACCTGATGTGTATAAAATATAGGCTATACTATCGGGGTTGACAGTACTATTCAAAGGGGTATTAGATTGTGATGGTAAATTGGCTAGGACATCTTCTAAAATAAATGTTTTTATAGAATTTGGAAATACTAAATTAGTTTTTTTATTAGTGATTAGAAATTTTGCTTCAGAATCATGAAGCATAAATTCTAAACGCTGTTTC
>JAAFGY010000234.1 GCA_010365135.1 Flavobacterium sp. | reverse complement strand
TTTTTATGCATATTACAGCGACAGAATGGCTTTTTCAAATATTGGCTATTGGTTTAGTGATGAGTTTAGAAGGGATAAATACTGCCGTAGAAAAGATTGCCGACTTTATTCATCCCGATTATCACGAGAGAATTGGATTTATTAAAGATATTGCCGCTGGTGCTGTTTTTTTTGCAGCTCTTACCGCAATTTTAATTGGATTAATTATATATGTACCCAAATTTTTATAGAAAATAGTTCAATTAAGAATGGCAAAAACAATAAAAACAGCAAATCCAGACAAGAAAACCGATTCGAAAGCTGGAGATAAAAAATCTTTGGGTATTACAAAGCAACACAAAATCGTTGTGGGTGCGCTTTTGGTGTTATTTTCAATTGCTTTATTGCTTGCCTTCGTTTCCTTTTATATTTACGGACAAGTTGATCAAAGTGCTGTGAATCAACTGGGGGATCGAAGGGAAACGGTTCAGAATTGGTTGGGAAAATTTGGTGCTTTCCTAGCTGATTTAATAGTTTATAAAGGTTTTGGACTTGCCTCTTTTCTCTTCGTTAAATTATTTTTCCTAACAGGAATGTTTTTAATATTGGATATTTCTTTACGAAAGCTGAAAAGTATTTGGTTTTGGGATTTGTTCGTCATTATTATCATTTCGGTTTTGCTTGGTTTTTTTGCCACTTCCCTACCCGAGTTGGGTGGGACTATTGGTTATGAATTGAATTTATTCTCGCAGGATTACATTGGAAAAACGGGAACATTGCTGGTTCTTTTCTTTGGACTTATTATTTATTTGATTTTTAAAATCAAAGTATCGCCTGAGAAAATAAAATCCTTTTTCGAAAGTACTAAAAAAGAAATTAAATCTGATTTGAATTCAAACCCTTCCACCATTGATTCCAGTGCTTATAATCTGGAAGAATATGCAGTTGAAGAAGAGGATGAAACCGGCGGAATTCATTTAAAAATGGCTGGCTCTCAATTCGAAATCAACAAAGAAGCGTTAAAACCAACTATCAATAATCCTTCTGAAATTACTTTGAAAACGGTTCCAATGGAAGTGACGCCACCTCCATTCCATTCGCCAGAAATTATTCATACAAATGATGATCATTTTGTGATCGAAAAAGCTCCAGAAGAAGATATTATCGAAGAGAATTTGGCTTCGAAATTGGTGGCTGATTTTGGATTGTTTGATCCAACTTTAGACTTATCCCATTACAAATATCCAACGATTGACCTATTAAAAGAATATTCAACTGGTGGAATTACTATCAATCAGGAGGAATTAGAAGAAAATAAAAATAGAATTGTAGAAACACTTCGCAATTACAAGATAGAAATTGCGCAGATAAAAGCGACTGTTGGTCCATCGGTTACTTTATATGAAATCGTGCCAGAAGCTGGTATCCGTATTTCGAAAATCAAGAGTTTAGAAGACGATATTGCCTTGTCACTTTCGGCATTAGGAATTCGTATTATTGCTCCTATTCCAGGAAAAGGAACAATTGGAATCGAGGTTCCTAATAAGAATCCGACGATGGTTTCGATGAAAAGTGTAATCGGTTCTGCTAAGTTTCAAGAAGCTGAAATGGAATTGCCTATTGCTTTAGGAAAAACCATTTCGAATGAAACTTTTGTGGTCGATTTGGCCAAAATGCCTCACTTATTAATGGCAGGTGCCACTGGCCAAGGAAAATCCGTTGGTTTGAACGCTGTAATTACTTCTTTGCTTTACAAAAAGCATCCCGCTGAAATCAAGTTTGTTTTGGTCGATCCAAAAAAGGTGGAGCTGACACTTTTTAACAAGATTGAAAGACACTATTTAGCTAAACTTCCCGATATGGATGATGCTATTATTACCGATAATGCTAAGGTAGTTAATACCTTGAATTCCCTTTGTGTTGAAATGGATAATCGTTATTCTTTGTTGAAAGATGCGATGGTTCGGAACATTAAAGAATACAACGAGAAATTCAAATCCAGAAAGTTAAACCCAGAAAACGGTCACCGATTCTTGCCTTATATCGTGTTGATTGTGGATGAGTTTGCCGATTTGATTATGACTGCCGGGAAAGAAGTCGAAGTTCCTATTGCTAGATTGGCACAATTGGCCAGAGCTATTGGAATCCATTTGATTATTGCAACCCAAAGACCTTCGGTAAATGTAATAACGGGTTTGATAAAAGCCAATTTCCCTGCTAGAATCGCTTTTAGAGTAACTTCAAAAATAGATTCAAGAACCATTTTAGATACTCAAGGAGCGGATCAATTGATAGGTCGTGGTGATATGTTGTATCACAACGGAAACGATGTGGTTCGTGTACAATGTGCTTTTATTGATACTCCAGAAGTAGAAAAAATCACCGAATTTATTGGTTCTCAAAAAGCATACGCCACCGCTTATTTGCTTCCGGAGTTTGTTGGAGAAGAAAGTGGCATTAATCTTGATATGGATATTTCCGAGAGAGATACTTTATTTAGAGAAGCTGCAGAAATAATTGTAATGGCACAACAAGGTTCGGCTTCCTTACTGCAAAGAAAACTCAAATTGGGTTACAACCGAGCAGGAAGATTGATAGATCAATTGGAGGCTGCAGGAATTGTGGGTCCATTTGAAGGAAGCAAAGCTCGAAGTGTCAACATCTTAGATATAAGTTCTCTTGATCAATTTTTCAAAAATGAACAAAATTAATCCCTCAATGAAACATTTATTCCAGATTATCGCCTTCCTTCTTTTTAGCTTTTCGATTCAGGCACAAGATAAAGAGGCTAAAGACTTACTCAATCAAGTTACTACAAAAATTAAAGGCTATGACAACATAGTCATTGATTTTAAGTACACCTTAAATAACTTTAAAGAAAACATTAATCAGGATAGTAGAGGAAATGTCACTATGAAAGACAATCAATATGTTTTAAATTTTATGGGTGTGACCAAGATTTTTGACGGAAAGAAAACTTATACTATTGTTCCTGAGGATGAAGAGATTACCGTTTCTACAGTCAATGAAAAAGATGATAATGCTATTACTCCATCGAAAATGTTGACGTTTTTTAATTCGGGTTATAAGTGCTCTATGAGTGATCTTCAAGACATTAAAGGAAGAAAAATTCAATACATCAAACTGGTTCCAACCAATGCTAAAGACCAAAGAAAAGAGATCTTATTGGGAATTGATGTGCAGACTAAACACATCTACAATTTGATTGAAACCGGTAAAAAAGGGACAAAAACGACCTTGACCGTTAATTCTTTTAAAACCAACCAACCTTTGTCAAAAAATCAATTTACCTTTGCTGCCAGTAAATACCCAAATTACTACATCAATAAATTAGATTAACACATAGGTGAAAATACTTGACAAATATTTACTGAAGACTTTTCTGAGTACCTTTTTCACGGTATTTATAATCCTATTTTTTATATTTATACTGCAATCTGTTTGGTTATTTATAGCCGAATTAGCGGGTAAAGACTTGGATTTAGTAATGGTTCTAAAGTTTTTATTGTTTGCGATGCCGCGAATTATTCCTTTGGTGTTGCCCCTTTCTGTTTTATTGGCTTCGATAATGACCTTTGGTAATCTAGCCGAAAACT
>JAAFGY010000030.1 GCA_010365135.1 Flavobacterium sp. | reverse complement strand
AGTAAGATCAAGTAAAGGATTACTTGTCCATATTTTTGGGAAAATAGCCTCGGCTTTTATAAATTTAATTTTTTAACCCTTGATTCACATTATTCATTTATTTCTTCGATTCGTGAACCAATCTTTTCAAAATTGCCCATTGTTTTAGTGCATCTCTAGCTTCAACGGCAGGATAACCTAGCATTGTTTTTCCCGCCGGAATGTCGCCAACAACACCAGAACCCGCACCCACAATTGCACCGTCTCCAATGGTCGTGTGGTCTTTGATAGAGGCGCTTCCGCCAATGATTACGCCGTTGCCTAAAGTTACCGAACCAGCTAAGCCAGAATTTCCTGCCATTATGCAAAACTTCCCTAACCTACTATTATGGCCAATTTGAACTAAATTGTCGATCTTGCAACCATCACCCAAAACTGTCGAACTGAATTTTCCTCTATCAATACAGGAGTTGGCTCCAATTTCGACACCGTTTCCAATAATTACGTTTCCTATTTGTGGAATTTTGACTAAACCCCTTTGTGGGTCTGGACGAAATCCGAAACCATCGGCACCAATACTGGCATTGGGGTGAATGATGCAATCATGACCTATATGACACCGTTCTCTAACTACTGCACCCGACCAAATTATTGTGTTTTTTCCAATTGTACATTCGTCAAGAATGGTAACATTAGGATAAATAGTTACGTTTTCGCCTAGTCGAACGTTTGGTCCAATATAACTTCCAGCACCAATTCGGGTTCCGCTGCCTATGATGGCAGTTTTCTCAACAGTTGCTCTTGGATGAATATCAATGCTGAAAAGTGGGGTTGGGGGAGCAAATAGTTCTAAGACTTGTGACATGGCTAAATCAGCATTTTGCACTTTTATAAAAGCCCTGTTTTCTCCTGGTTCTATGGAAATATCTTCGTTTACAATTGCAGCACATGCATTGGAATTTTGCCAGAATTTTTCATATTTTTTGTTTCCGATAAAAGAAATTTCGGAAGAACCGGCAAGCTCTAACTGTTCGGGAGCAGTTATTTTTGTTGAAGTGATACCAATAATAGTACCTTTTAGAACTTCATTAATTACCTCGATGGAATAGGACTTCATTGGTGTAAAATAAATGGGATTTGGGATAAGTTTGTCAAGTTAAACAAATTTGAGTTCGAAATCCAAAATTAACAGTAAATTATGCAAAAAGTAAAAAAAAAAGTATAAATTGACGTATATTTTGAGAGCGAATTATTTGCTGTTGAATGTGAGACCTTATAATATGAAATTACTACTACAATTCCTAGTTATTTTACTGTTTTTTTCTTCTATTGCAGACGCTCAAATTCAATTATACAATAGTCAAACGCAATTGAGAAATATGACTGAGCACTGGGAATTAGATACAACTGCGCAACGAGGATCGTTTGTGATAACTCCCTATAAACCCGTTTATTTATTGCTCGGAAAATACTCTAGCCGCCCGAATGATCAGCCTACTTCGCAGAATACTAATCCCAACTATATTGTTCCTGAGAGTGTAAATTATGATAATGTAGAACTTAAATTTCAATTGAGTTTTAAGACTAAAGTATTGCAAGACATTGTCTGGGGCCGAGCAGATTTATGGGTGGCTTACACTCAAAAATCATTTTGGCAAATTTATAATTCCGAACTTTCGCGACCTTTTAGAGAAACCAATTATGAACCCGAACTTATTTTGAATTTTCCAATAAAATTTAAATTTTTGGGTTTTGAAACTCGAATGGTGGGAATAGCGTTCAATCACTTATCTAACGGAAAAAGCATTCCGCTGTCCAGAACTTCAAATAGAGCTATTATACTTGCTGGATTTGATCGTAAAAATTGGAGCATCTATGTTAGAACTTGGTATGGTATGTCAGATAGGAGTGGAGACAATCCTGATATTTCAGACTACACAGGTAGAAGCGATTTGAATGTTATCTATGCCAAGAATGGAAATGTCTTTTCATTTATTGGAGCTTCTAACATGAATTTTGGTTCAAATCCAAGAGGAAATGCAGAATTTTCTTGGTCTTATCCCATTAAAAATAATTTAAAAGGAATTTTGCAAATTTCTCATGGGTATGGAGAATCGCTGATCGATTATAATCATAGTCAAACTACGGTTGGGATTGGAGTTTCTTTAGTGGAATGGATGTGATAAAAAGATTGTATAAAAAAAGCTCATTTACCTTTGCAAATGAGCTTTTTTATGGATTTTATTTATACAATTTTTTATAATATTCATCAACCATTCTATCGGAATCAAAAAACGGGACAATTTGTTTCATGCTGGTTTCTACTAAATCCCACCATTTTTTTGGAGTATCATAATAGAGAGAAAGAATTTCATTTTCAAGCATTTCATATAAGTTTTTCAAATCTTTTTCGTCTTGTTGATGCGTTGGTAAATTATGATCCACAATAGGTAAAACGAACGCGTTTTGAGTTTTATTTAAATCCTTAAATTCCCGAACCCAGCCATCATTTGTCGAAAAATTAACCGCACCATTCATCGCTGCCGTCATTCCCGATGTTCCCGAAGCTTCTCTAGTAACTCTTGGATTGTTCAACCAAACATCGGCACCTTCTTTTAACTGGCGCGATAATTTCAATTCGTGCCCGGTGAGAACCGCCATATTTTTGATATTTTTACTAATGTGTGTAAGGTTATCAAAGTTGTGAATGGCTCCGTAATCCATTGGATAGGGTTTTCCGGCAAAAATGATTTGGACAGGTTTTTCAGTGCTCGACAATAAGTTTATAAAATGTTCATAATCTCTAGTGATTAAATCAGGTCGTTTGTAATCGGCAAATCTTCTTGCCCAAACGATGGTCAAAATATTGGGGTCAAACATTTTTCCAGTTTGATCTGCCACAACATCAAAAAGTTTCCCTTTTAATCTCTTTTTTCTATCGATTAATGCGGCTCTATTTTTGTTTTGGAAAGCTTCGTCGAGCCAAGGATCAGCCCAATATTTTTTGTTTTGAGCATTGGTAATATGAATAATAGGACAAATTCCGGGATAATCTTTCCACATATAACGTGAAACTTCCCCGTGTAATTTTGAGACGCCGTTAGCAATATGACTCAATCGAAGTCCAACCAAAGTGTGATTGAAAGTATCGTCTTGGATTCCTGTGATTTCACGTACAGTTTCCATTGGAATTCCATCAAAGAAACTCAATGATTCCAAGAGGTGAATGTCGTGTTTTTCGTTTCCAGCTTCTTCTGGAGTATGCGTTGTGAAAACCATTTTTTTTCTGATGCCTTCCACACTTTTGAATTTATTGTACAAATGAAAAACACAAGAAACAGCGTGCGCTTCATTCAAATGGTAAACATCGGGTTCATAATCTAAAGCGTCTAGTAATTTAGCTCCACCCAAACCTAAAACCATCGTTTGGGCAATCTTGGCAATGGGGTCAGAATCATACAAACGAAAAGTAGTTGATTTTGCCAAATAATCGTTTTCTGGTAAATCTGTCGAAAGGAAAAACATTGGAACCGTACCAAAAGTCTTAGGATTTAAATAATAAGCCGTTACCCAAACATCGTGATTGTTGATTTTGATGGTAAATTTTAAATTCGTTTCTTCCAAGAAATAATATATTTTTTCTTGAAATTGAACTCCCATCGAGAGGTCTTCTTTTTTGTATTGGTCGTAATAGCCTTTTTTCCATAAAATCCCAATTCCAACGACATTTTGCTTTAAATCATAGGCACTTCTCATATGCGACCCAGCCAAAAATCCCAATCCGCCCGAATAAATTTTCAAGCATTGATCAATGGCAAATTCCATCGAAAAATACACAGCAGGTTTTTTGTATTTTGGATTAAAAGCGTAGGGATGTCTATATTTTTCTGGTAGTATCTTGCTCATTTGTAAATGTTTTATTGAATAAATTATAAAGCAAACATAAGATATTTATAGAAATAGTTAGCAAAAATACAGGTGAAATCTATCCAAAAAAGCGATAATTTAACAATAAATAATACTACCACGTTGTAGTAGGAACGCGGTATAAATAATAAACCGACAGCTAGATAAAACTGTCGGGTTTATAGTTATTTGGAATGTTACTAATGGAACACTAAAATCTGCAATCTAAAATCTGCAATCTAAAATCTATTCCTCCTCACGCTGTCCCATCATCATCAGAAATGCTTTGAGGAATTCGTCAATTTCGCCATTCATTACACCGTCTACATTGCTAGTTTCATAACTGGTGCGAACGTCTTTGACTAATTTGTAAGGTTGCATCACGTAATTTCGGATTTGCGAACCCCATTCAATTTTCATTTTTCCGGCTTCAATATCAGAGCGTTGTTCTTGCTGCTTTTTGAGTTCAATTTCATACAATTGCGATTTCAGCATTTGCATCGCACGGTTTCTATTGTCGTGTTGGGAACGCGTTTCCGAACATTGAATCTGGATTCCCGAAGGTTTGTGAACCAACTGCACTTTAGTTTCTACCTTATTCACGTTTTGACCACCTGCACCGCTGGAACGAGCCGTCGTGATCACAATATCTGCGGGATTTATTTCAATTTCAATCGTATCATCGACCAGCGGATAGACATAAACCGAAGCAAAAGACGTGTGTCGCTTCGCATTACTGTCAAAAGGAGAAATTCGTACCAATCGATGCACTCCGTTTTCACCTTTAAGGTAGCCAAAAGCATAATCGCCTTCAATTTCTAATGTTACCGTTTTTATCCCAGCAGCATCACCTTCTTGGTAATTCAGTTCTCGTAATTTGTAACCCGATTTTTCGGCCCACATCATATACATTCGCATCAGCATCGAAGCCCAATCGCAACTTTCCGTTCCGCCAGCTCCAGCTGTAATTTGCAAAACCGCACTCAAACTATCGCCTTCATCAGACAACATATTTTTGAATTCAATAGCTTCAATATGCTTTTGAGTACCATTGTATTGCTCGTCCAATTCTTCCACAGAAAGTTCTCCTTCTTTGTAGAATTCGTAAGCCAATTGCAATTCATCAGCCATTTCAACTGCTTTGTTGTAATCTTCAATCCATTTTTTTTTGGAACGAAGAATTTTCACATAGATTTCTGCTTCCTTGGCATTGTTCCAAAAGTCGGGAGCTAAGGTTTTTTCTTCTTCGTTGGTAATTTCGATTAATTTGGCATCAACGTCAAAGATACCTCCTCAACGCACCAAGGCGCTCCACAATACCTTTTATTTGTTCGGTAGTTGTCATAAATTATAGTAATTTTGTAGCGATTTTTGGGAGCTATTTCCTGCTATTCGCTGCAATCTTTTCTTTTTTAAAGAAAAAAAGAAAAGGATTTTCGCTACTATCAGGGCTAGGGCAATCCGTAAATCAATAAATTAAAGTGCGAAAATAAACTATCTAAAGAATATATGGAAATTAATTTAGTAAGCGATACCGTTACCAAACCCACACAAGAAATGCTGCGGGCCATGTTTAAAGCCGAAGTAGGGGACGATGTCTACAAACAAGATCCAACCGTGATCGAACTGGAAGCCCGAGTTGCCAAAATGTTCGGAATGGAAGCCGCGCTCTTTTTTCCTTCGGGAACGATGGCAAATCAAACCGCCATTAAATTACACACCCAACCTGGCGAACAATTAATCGCCGATAAATGGGCGCACGTTTATAATTACGAAGGTGGCGGAGCATCCTTTAACAGTGGCGTTTCCTGCTGTTTATTGGACGGAAATCGCGGAATGATAACTGCTCAACAAGTGGCTGGTTCCATCAATGATCCAGAATTTTATCACAGTCCCTTGACGAGTTTGGTTTGTGTCGAAAACACGACCAACAAAGGAGGTGGCGCTTGTTATGATTTTGAAGAATTTAAGAAAATTAGAAAAGTATGTGACGCTAATAATTTGAAATTTCATTTGGATGGCGCCAGAATTTGGAACGCTTTGGTAGCTACTAATGACAATCCGGCAGCCTACGGAAAAGTATTTCATACTATTTCTGTTTGCTTGTCTAAAGGATTGGGTGCGCCAATAGGTTCTGTTTTGTTATCTGATAAAGCGACTATTCACCGCGCTTTGCGAATCCGAAAAATATTAGGTGGCGGAATGCGTCAAGTTGGTTATTTGGCAGCAGCTGGAATTTATGCTTTGGACCACAATATCCAACGATTGGCAGACGACCATAGACGTGCTAAGGAAATCGGAGCTGTTTTAGCACAACGGAGTTGGGTTGCAAAAGTAGAACCGATAGAAACCAATATTTTGATTTTCTCGCTTCAATTCCAAATAAATGAAGCCGTTTTATTGGATAAATTAAAGCAAAAAGGAATTTCTATAAGTTCTATGGGACACGGAAAATTACGAATCGTAACGCACTTGGATTATCGCGAAGTGATGCATACTTATGTTTTGGAAACCTTGGAAAAATTATGAGTTATAAATTATGAATTACGAGATGAAGAATTTATAACTCATAATTCACAATTCATAATTATTTTTTCATTTCCTCCAACATTGAAATAATTTTATCTAATTTTTCAACATCAAGTTTGTTGAGTATCAATGTTAAGGTTTCAATTTCTTGCTTGGCATCAATGTTGGTTTGGTAATCGGCTTGTGCCTGAATCCTATCTCTCTCATTTTGTCTGTTTTGCGACATCATAATAATGGGTGCCGCATAAGCTGCTTGGGTCGAAAAAAGAAGATTGAGTAGGATAAATGGGTAAATGTCCCAATGATACATAAAGCCAACAACGTTCAATCCCATCCAAAGTACAACCAATATGGTTTGGATAATAATAAATTTCCAAGAGCCCATTCCCTTGGCAACATTGTCGGCTACACGGCTACCAAAGCTTAATGCTGCAACGTGTTTTTCGTGCCAAGTTTTGTGATTTATCATATTCGCTTATTTAAACATTTCATCCATTCCAGGAATCATTGGCATATCTACTTTTGCCACAGCATCAAGTTCTGCTTGGTTTACTTTTGCCGCTTTTTCGATGGCTTTGTTTAAGGTTACGATTAAATAATCTTCTAATTGCTCTTTATCTTCCAATAAAGAATCGGCGATGACGATGGATTTTAGTTTTCCATTTGCAGTGAAAGTCACCTTCAAGGCGCCGTCATTGCTTTGTTCGTCGATTAAAACGGAGTCCAGGCGTACTTTTGTTTCTTCTATTTTTCGTTGGGTTTCTTTCAGTTTACCCATCATTCCCATTAAATCCATTTTTTATAATTTTAATATTATGTGCCGCAAAATTACTATATTGCAATGTGATATTTATTAATATTTTGATAAAATATAGATTCATTCTAAACAGACTTTGTGTTATTTTTGTAGTATCTCATCTAATCGAAAGCTTATATTATGACTAAAAAAATTCAACCACCCGTTGCCAAAATAATTCCAAAAACATTGGAGAAATTCGGCGTCGAGCGCATTGATAATTATTTTTGGTTGAATGATAGAGAAAATCCTGAAGTTATTGATTATTTGAAGAAAGAGAATGCCTATTACAAAAAAATGACTGCACATACGAAGGCTTTTCAAAAGGAATTGTTCGAGGAAATGAAGGCCCGAATCAAGGAAGACGACGAATCGGTTCCGTATTTGTATAATGGTTATTATTATATTACTCGATTCGAAACTGGGAAAAATTATCCTATTTATTCCAGAAAAAAAGGAAGCCTTTCGGCCAATGAGGAAATTTTGTTCGATTGTAATAAATTGGCAAGAGGAAAATCCTATTTTCAATTGGGAGGTTTGAGTATCAGTCCCGATAATAAATTAGCCGTTTTTAGTATTGATACCATTGGAAGACGAATCTTTGATATTCAAGTCAAAAATTTGGAAAATGGTAAAATTCTATCGGATAAAATAGAAAAAGTTTCAGGAAGTGCGGTTTGGGCTAATGATAACAAGACTATTTTTTATTCGAGCCAAGATGAAATTACCTTGCGTTCCGACAAAATTTTCAAGCATAAATTAGGTTCAAAACAAACCGACGATGTTTTGGTTTATTTTGAAAAAGACGAAACGTACAGTGTTGAGGTGGCCAAATCGAAGTCTAGAGAATATTTGGCGATAGAATCAGGAAGCACGTTGACAACCGAATATCAAATATTAGAAGCTGATAATCCTGATGGAAAGTTTAGGATTTTTCAGAAACGAATTCGAGGATTGGAATACAGCATCAATCATTATGGCGACAGTTTTTATATAATGACTAATGCGGACAAAGCCACGAATTTCAAGTTGATGAAAACTTTGAAAACCGCCACTTCTAAAGAAAATTGGACCGAAGTTGTTCCTCACAGAGATGATGTTTTATTAGAAGATATCGAGATTTTTAAAGATTTTCTGGTCGTCGAAGAACGTTCGAATGGTCTGAATAAAATTAGGATTATGCCCTGGAGTGGAGAAGGAGAATATTATTTGCCTTTCGAAAGCGAAACATACACAGCTTACACAGGAACCAACTTGGATTTCGACACGGATATTTTGCGTTATTCCTATCAATCGATGACGACGCCTTCCTCGGTGATTGATTTCAATATGAAAACCAAAACGAAGGAAATAAAGAAGGAACACCAAGTTCTGGGCGGAAAATTCGACAAAAATAATTACACTGAGGAAAGAATTTGGGCCACTGCAAAAGACGGCACAAAAATTCCCATTTCGATGGTTTACAGAAAAGGATTGAAAAAAGACGGGAAGAACCCACTGTTGCTTTATGCATACGGTTCTTATGGACATTCGATGGATGCCACCTTTTCGTCAACCCGCTTAACATTATTGGATAGAGGATTTGTTTTCGCCATAGCACATATTCGTGGTGGAGAAGATTTGGGAAGAGAATGGTATGAAGACGGAAAACTGTTAAAAAAGAAAAACACGTTCACTGATTTTATTGATTGTTCTAAATTTGTAATCGCGCAAAAATACACTTCACCGGAACATTTATATGCCGAAGGTGGATCAGCAGGAGGATTATTGATGGGCGCCATCGTGAATTTGGCACCAGAATTATACCACGGAATCATCGCGCAAGTTCCATTTGTGGATGTAATAACAACAATGTTGGATGAAAGTATCCCATTGACCACTGGAGAATATGACGAATGGGGAAATCCAAATGTTAAAAAATATTATAATTATATGGCCTCGTATTCGCCTTATGATAATGTAAAAGAACAGAACTATCCCAATATGTATGTGTCAACCGGATTGCATGATTCGCAGGTACAGTACTGGGAACCAGCTAAATGGATTGCTAAAATGCGAACTATTACAGCTAATACTTCAGTTTTATTTTTGGATACCAATATGGATGCTGGTCACGGTGGTGCTTCTGGAAGGTTTGAAGCCATTAAGGAATTGGCCAAAGAATATAGTTTTTTATTAGATTTAGAGAAAATTGAAAAGTAATTAGAATATTTTTGTTAAATTTGCAAGGATTTAAGGTTGAATAAAAAAGAGTCCTTGATTAACTATTTTTTTATGAAAGAAGAAATAAATGCTTATAATAATATTTTAGAATTAATAGGCAACACACCGCTCATTAAATTAAATAAAGTTACCGAAGAATTAGAAGGAAATTTTTACGCTAAAGTAGAAGCTTTTAATCCCGGTCATTCCACTAAAGATAGAATTGCTTTATTTATTATAGAAGAAGCTGAAAAAAGAGGAATCCTTACTCCAGGCGATACTATCATTGAAACTACATCAGGAAATACAGGTTTTAGTTTAGCGATGGTTAGTATAATTAAGGGTTACAACTGTATTTTGGCTGTTACTTCAAAGTCTTCTAAAGACAAAATCGATATGTTGCGTGCCCTAGGTGCAAAAGTATATGTTTGTCCAGCACACGTTTCTGCGGATGATGAACGGTCTTATTACAATGTTGCTAAGCGTTTGCATGAAGAAACTAAAGGGTCAGTGTATATTAATCAATACTTCAATCAACTCAATGTTGATGCACATTACAAGTCAACTGGACCAGAAATCTGGGAACAATCAAACGGTAAAATTACGCACCTTATTGCTTGTAGTGGTACAGGAGGAACTATTTCTGGGACGGCTAAATACTTGAAAGAGCAAAATCCAAATATTAGAATTTTAGGTGTCGATGCTTTTGGTTCAGTGTTGAAAAAATACCATGAAACCAAAGAGTTTGATAACAACGAAATATACCCCTACAGAATTGAAGGATTGGGTAAAAATTTGATTCCATCCGCTACTGATTTTGACCTTATCGATCAGTTTATGAAAGTCACTGACGAAGAAAGTGCGCACGCTACTAGAGAATTGGCAAAAAGAGAAGGTTTGTTTGTAGGTTATACTTCTGGAGCAGTTCTTCAAGCTATAAGACAATATTCAGAAGAAGGAGAATTTGACAAAAACAGTAATGTAATCGCCATTTTTCCGGATCACGGATCACGATATATGAGCAAAGTATTTAGTGATGACTGGATGAATGATCAAGGCTTCTTCGATAGCATCAATGAGGAAGAAGAGCAAAAAATTGAATTTATTAAATAATTGACAATTGATAATTGACAATTAATAATTGAGAGATAAAAAAAGTCCTTTTTGCTAGCAAAAGGGACTTTTTTGTGAGAATAAATCGATAATTTTTAATTGTCCATTATCAATTGAAAATTAATTTTCTTCCATAGTATGATATACGTTCATCACGTCGTCATCTTCTTCCATTTTCTCTATTAATTTCTCTACATCGGCCATTTCAGCTTCCGAAAGTTTTTTAGTGATTTGAGGAATTCTTTCAAAACCAGAAGAAAGGATTTCTATTTTTCTATTTTCTAATTCTTTTTGGATGGTTCCAAAACTTCCAAAAGGAGCATAAATCAAGATGCCGTCTTCGTCTTCAAAAACTTCTTCGGCACCAAAGTCTATTAATTCCAATTCTAGTTCTTCAGGATCAATCCCATTAGCTGGAATTCTAAAGTTGCAAGTATGATCAAACATAAATTCTACTGAACCTTGCGTTCCCATTGTTCCGTTGCATTTATTGAAATAACTGCGAACATTGGCAACTGTTCTATTATTGTTATCGGTGGCAGTTTCCACTAGAATAGCGATCCCGTGTGGTGCGTACCCTTCAAATAACACTTCTTTATAGTTAGCTGTGTCTTTATCCGTTGCTTTCTTGATGGCGCGTTCCACGTTTTCTTTGGGCATATTTACTGCCTTTGAATTCTGGATTACCGCTCTCAATCTGGAGTTGGCGTCAGGATTTGGCCCGCCTTCCTTAACTGCCATCACAATATCTTTCCCAATTCTGGTAAATGCTTTGGCCATTGCTGACCAACGTTTCATTTTTCTACCTTTTCTGAACTCAAACGCTCTTCCCATTTCTAATTATTATTTTGAACTGCAAAAATACAGTTATTCCTTATTTTATCAAATGTTTTTGTTAATCAATTGACACATTGATTTTGTTATGCTTAATTTTTTATTTTCCAAAATTATTGATATCATTTAATATTGCGACAGCTTCTTCTAGATACGGACTGGTCTTCAAATCTTTAATTTTGTAGGTATTGATTTCCTGCTGAAAAGTATCAAACTGCCATTTTATTAAATCATAGGAGTTGTTCACAATAATGCAGTTGCTATCTGTTTTGGCAATTTTTTTCACTTTTTTCCAAAGAGAATCTATTTCATGAAGGTTCTTGAAAACCTCCTTAAAAGTGACTTGAAGTGGCTCTTTTGGCTTATTATAAAGTGAATCTATTTCTTGGTTTGCCAAAATAATTTCAATAAATCGCGTATCGTTTGCCGTTCTTGAATGGCTATGTTCTATTATGGCAGGATAATAATCCTTGCGAAAAGGGGTGAAACTTGCCTTTGAATTGATGGTGTCGTATTTCAAAGCAGTTTTAAAGCTTATTTCACGAGGAACAATGCTGTCATATAATACAGGAAGCGCAATATCAGGAATAACTCCTTTTATTTGGTTGCTGTCTCCAGTAATTCTGTAGAATTTTTCAACAGTTAATTTTACAAAATCCTGCTTATTTTCGTCTAAAGGTAAAATACTTTGCATAGAAGCTTTGCCGAGCGATTTACTCCCCACAATGATTGCCCGATTATAATCCTGCATCGTGGCGGTAAAAAACTCACTGGCCGATGCTGAATTGCCGTTAATTAAAATAACGATTGGACCATAATAAACACTACCGTGAATGTAATCTTTAAGAATAGTTTGCTTCTTTTTGCTGTTTACCAAGACCGAAACTGGGCCATAATCAATAAACATTCCGGCTAATTTTAGAGCTTCTTCCATCGAACCGCCACCGTTATCTTGAAGGTCAATTACTAATCCTTGAATGTTGTCTTGTTTGAGTTTTATTATTTCTTTGGCAACATCGTCGGCGCAACCTTGCTCACTGAAACCATCAAAATCGGAATAAAAGTTAGGAATATTGATGTAGCCCACCTTGATTTCCTTTTCGACAATGAAACTGGAAACTGCATTGGACGTAGCTTTCATCACTTGTTTTTTGAGCAGAACGGCAATAATAGTTCCGTTTTTCTTCTGAATAGTCAATTCGATTACTTCATTGGAATCAGAATAAATTAGTTCTCCAATTTTCTCAAGTGAGGCACAGGAAACTAAATAGTCTTCTCCTTTTTTATTGGAAACTTTTAAAATGACATCGCCTTTTTCGAACATATCGGTTCGAGCAGCTGGTCCGCCGGGAACAATTTCGTCGACAGCTATTTCTTCTTTTTCATTGAGGCTGACATTGAGTCCCAGTGATAAACCACTTGTGGTTAAACCGGACATAAAACTAGTTTTAGCATCCAACGAAAAGTAATTGGTATGGGGATCAAAATAGATACAAAAAATATTCAAAAAATCATTTTGAAGGTCGTATCCAATGCCTTTTTTGCTGTCCAAAATGCTATTTACCTTACACAAATTGGTATCCAATATTTTTAATTTTGAGATTTTCTCAAGTTTTGAAAAGTGCTGTGTTAGCGAATCCAAATTGGAACTTAATTTAGATATGTCTTCCAGAACATCATACTTAATTCTTTTCATCCAAACCTTATCAACATCGGTTGCCACTAAGTCAAAAGGGAAGTTTTTCTTGGAGAATTTAACGGTGTCGTTGGTCTCATAATCTAACAATTCATTTTGTATTTTCTCGAGTGTCTTTTTCTTCCTTTCCAACGCAAATTGGTATATAGAAACAAAATCATTCAGGAAGGAACAATTGTTTTGCAAGATATAATTGTCTAATAAAAGCCGGTGTTTACGGAGCTTTTCGTATTCTGTTTTGGTAAATAAGTTTCTGTTGGCGTCCAAATCATCCATAAAAGTATCAAAAACAAAAACCGATAGGCTGTCGTCTACCGGTTTTGGATGATAATGTTTGTGTTGAATTAATGTATTTATTTTGGAAAGTAATTCACAAGTTTTGGCGCTATTTTGACCCAATAGTGAGAAGGTTGTCAAGAAGAATATGAATGAAAATTTCCTCATTTGTGAAGTTTATTAAATGCAATTTAGAATAAAATTACCGCAAATTTGCAAATTATTTTCAACTATTTGTCTTGTTGAATTTGCAAAGTTGCGGTTTAATTCCAATACAACCGATGTTTTTATTTCTTGTAAAAAGGCAATTTTACCACCTTTGCAGGAACATCATTTTTTCTAATTCTAATAAAAATAGTGCTGTCAATTGAACTGTTTTCAGTCGTTACATAACCCAATCCAATTCCAATATTCATTGATGGTGACATCGTTCCCGAAGTTACTACTCCAACAACATTTCCTGTCGCATCCACTATCTCGTAATCGTGTCTTGGAACGGCGCGTTCTTGCATTTCGAAAGCTACTAATTTCTTGGAAACACCTATTTCTTTTTGCTTTTTCAAGTTCTCAGAATTGGTGAATTCTTTGGTGAATTTGGTAATCCAACCCAGACCTGCTTCGAGTGGTGAAGTCGTGTCGTTGATGTCGTTTCCGTACAAACAAAATCCCATTTCTAAACGCAAAGTATCACGAGCAGCCAGACCAATTGGCTTTATTCCAAAGGCAGCGCCAGCTTCAAAAACTTTGTTCCAGATTTGTTCTACTTCCGAGTTTTTGCAATAAATCTCGAAACCACCAGAACCGGTGTAACCCGTTGCTGAGATTATCACGTGTTCGACTCCCGCAAAATCGGCTACTTCAAAATGGTAATACGGTATTGCTGATAAATCTATGGATGACAAAGATTGCATAGCTTCAACTGCTTTGGGTCCTTGAATGGCCAATAATGAATAATCATCCGAAAGATTTTTCATATCCACATCCAAATTATTGTGAGAGGAAATCCAATCCCAATCTTTATCAACATTTGACGCATTTACAACTAATAAATACTGCTCGTCTTTCATTTTGTAAACAATCAAATCATCTACGATTCCGCCCTCGTTGTTGGGTAAACAAGAATATTGGGCTCGTCCGACGGTCAAAATGGAAGCATCATTCGAAGTTACTTTTTGGATTAAAGCCAAGGCATTTAGACCTGTTAGCAAGAATTCGCCCATATGTGACACATCAAAAACGCCTACGCTGTTGCGAACTGCTTCGTGTTCAGCATTGATACCTTCGTATAAAATAGGCATATTGTATCCGGCAAACGGAAGCATTTTGGCTCCCAAACTCTCGTGAATGTGCGTTAGTGCAGTATTTTTCATTGTAGATGTAAATATAATTTGAAGTGGCTAATTTATTGATTTTTTATGGAGTGGCAAAGTGGATGAGATTGAAATGCAAAGATAGCATTGAAGTTGGGGTATCACAACCATGTTCCATAACCAGCCTTTAATTTTAGTATTTTTTAAATCATAAAAAAACGGCATTTAGAATCAATTTAAATGCCGTTTGCTTTTTATGGAGAAAGTATATTATCGAATCGCTTTTACAAACTCACCAATACTTCCAACTCCATTCTCCGTCAAGTTTGTGATGAAAGCACTTCCTATAATCGCACCTTTAGCAAATTGCGTGGCTTGATTGAAAGTTTCCTTATTGTTGATTCCAAAACCGATGATTTGCGGATTTTTTAGATTCATATCAGCGATGCGTTTGAAGTAGTTTTCCTGCGTGATTCCAAAACCCGATTGCGAACCGGTAACACTCGCGGAGCTTACCATATAAATAAATCCGTCCGAAACGCTGTCGATAAAACGAATGCGCTCGTCCGAAGTTTGTGGCGTAATCAGGAAGATGTTTTTGAGTCCGTATTTCTCGAAAGTGGCTTTGTATTCCTCTGCATAAACATCAACGGGAAGGTCTGGAATAATTAAACCATCGATACCAATTTCAGCACATTTCTGGCAGAAATTCTCCACACCATATTGCAATATTGGATTGAAATAGCCCATAATTACCAATGGAATCGTGACTGTTTTTCTAATGTCTTTGAGTTGGTCAAACAAAAATTGTGTGGTCATTCCGTTGTGCAAAGCTTGGGTCGAACTCGCTTGAATGGTAGGTCCATCGGCCAAAGGATCGCTGAATGGCAATCCAATTTCTATCATATCGACGCCGTTTTTTTCTAAATCTTCTATGATTTGCACACTATCGTTCAGATTGGGATATCCTGCAGAAAAATAAATGGAAAGTATTTTTTTGTTTTCTTGTAATTTTTGATTTATTCTGTTCATTTTATTTATTTTACAAATTAGATTTGACAACTTTTCGAAAATGTCAAATCTTTAAAAATCATTCTTAATTTTAAATTATACTTAAAAGTGTTTTAATGTTGCAGCACTATAAGCCCAAGCTTTTTGATTGGAATGCAAATGGACTTCGACGCGTCTGTAATGCAGTCCTTCATATAAATCGGCCTGATTAAGTTCTATTGTTGAAATTTCATATACAATTCCATTAATAAAATCTTCCTGTTTATGAGTTTCTACAATAACAGGATAGTGTACTATTCCAAATTCTTCTTCGATTTGAATTTCTTTTAATGCATAGCCAACTAATTTTTCGGGTGTACCATTTAGGATACGCCCAAAAAGATTTTCTTGTACATCGTCATGTTGCAAAGTGCCATAAGTGAATAATTTTATCATAGTTTTCATATTTTAAAACTCATTTATAATTTAAAATAATCAATATAAGTACTCAAATCTTTGTCGCCTCGCCCCGATAAATTAATCACAACAACGTCAGTAGGTTTGAACTTTTTTTGTTCCAAAACGGCAAAAGCGTGTGCACTTTCGATGGCCGGAATTATACCTTCCATTTGCGAAAGTTGCAACCCAAATTGCATGGCTTCATCATCAGTAATCGAGATGAATTCCGCTCTTCCTGTGGCGAATAAATTAGCGTGCATCGGGCCAACGCCGGGATAATCCAATCCTGCAGAAATGGAATAGGGTTCGGTAATTTGACCGTCTAAAGATTGCATCAACAGCGTTTTACTTCCGTGGATTACACCTATTTTGCCCAAGACTGAGGTTGCGGCACTTTCGCCAGAATTCACGCCTAAACCTGCGGCTTCCACAGCGATAATGTTTACACTTTCCTCATCCAAAAAATGGTAATAAGCCCCAGCAGCATTGCTTCCGCCACCTACACAAGCGATAACATAATCGGGATTTTCCCGGCCTTCTTTTTCCAATAATTGTTCTTTAATTTCTTTGGAAATCACGCTCTGAAAACGTGCCACCATATCAGGATAAGGATGCGGTCCCACAACAGAACCAATGATATAATACGTGTCAACTGGATTGTTGATCCAATCGCGAATGGCTTCGTTTGTAGCATCTTTTAGCGTTCGTGAACCGGAAAGTGCGGGACGAACTTCAGCACCCAACATTTTCATTCGAGCCACATTTGGCGCTTGACGCTCGATGTCGATTTCGCCCATATAAACGATGCATTGCAATCCCATCAAGGCGCAAACCGTGGCTGTCGCAACACCATGTTGACCTGCGCCAGTTTCAGCAATTATTCTGGTTTTGCCTAAACGTTTGGCAAGCAATATTTGCCCAATCGTATTGTTGACTTTATGAGCACCAGTATGACATAAATCTTCTCTTTTAAGGTAGATTTTCGTATTGTATTTTTCGGATAATCGGGCAGCAAAATAAAGCGGCGTTGGGCGACCTACATAATCTTTTAGTAGTGCATCAAATTCTTTTTGAAATTCAGGTTCTGCGGTAATTTTTAAATAGTGTTGGCGTAATTCCTCTACATTTGGATATAACATTTCAGGGATGTAAGCTCCTCCGAATTCTCCGTAATAGCCTTTTTCGTTGACGTTGTATGACATTTTTTTAGGTTTAGGGTTCTGGGTTTTAGGTTTTGGGTTGTGGATTACAACTAAAAACGTTCAACCATTAACTTTAATAATTCTATGTTTTTTAATCCTGGTTCAATTTCAAATTTACTATTTACATCCATGGCGTAAACGGGTAAACTAGTTTTTAAAATTTCATTTACGGCATCCATTTCAATTATTCCGATTCCTCCGCTTAGAAAAAAAGGTTTGGTTGATGGATAATTTTCTAATACTTTCCAATCGAAAGTGGTGCCGTTTCCTCCTGGCAATTTTCCTTTGGTATCAAAAAGAAAATAATCGCATATCGATTCAAATGGTTTTAATGCCGCAAAATCAAAGATATCTAAAATTGAAAATACTTTTATGACTTCAATCTGTTTTGTTAAATTTTTTTTTAAAGATTCGCAAAATTCGACTGATTCATCTCCGTGAAGTTGAACGGCTTGCAAATCGTATCTTTCCATTTTCTCCAGAATTTCTTCTAACGAGGCATTGACAAAAACACCCACTTTTTTGATTGATTTTGGCAATTCTGGAATAATTCCATCAAAATATCTAGCCGATTTTGCCCAGAATATAAAGCCCATATAATCGGGTAGGAGCGAGCCAACTTCGATTATATTTTCGGGATATTTCATTCCGCAGATTTTGAGTTTCATTGTTTTTAGCTTTTAGCTGTTGGCTTTTCGCCATTAGCAGTGGATAGTTTGTAAAATAGATTTGTTTATTGATATAGAATGCTAATTGCCAATTGCCCTAAGCTCTTCTATAAATTCCTTAGCCGTTTTGCCAGCATTATCCGTTTTCATAAAGTTTTCTCCAATTAAAAACCCTTTGTAACCAAAAGGTTTTAGCTCATTTATAGCTTCGATTGATGAAATCCCACTTTCGGAAACTTTCACAAAATCATTTGGAATTTGGTCAGCCAATTGTTTGCTAAAATCCAGACTCACCTCGAAAGTTTTCAGGTTTCTGTTGTTCACGCCAATCATATCCAACGTTGGCATTATTGATTTTTGTAATTCCGCTAAATTATGAACTTCCAATAAAACTTCCAATCCTAAACTTTTGGCACATTCCGACAAAGATTTGATTTCTTCTCTTGTCAAAACCGCTGCAATGAGCAAAATTAAATCAGCTCCGTGGGCTTTGGATTCGAGGATTTGATATTCGTCCACAATGAATTCTTTTCGCAAAAGCGGAATATTTACACTAGCTCTTGCCAATACTAAATCGTCCAATGAACCACCAAAATATTTTCCATCCGTTAAAACAGATATTCCACATGCACCAGCACTTTCATATCCTTTTACCACTTCTTCTACCGTAAAACTGTAATTAATTTCAGCTTTGGACGGTGATCGGCGTTTGTGCTCGGCGATGATCCCAGAGTTGCTAAGTTGCAAATTTTGACTTAAAGAAATCGTCTTTTTTTCGAAGAAAACCGAAGCTTCCAATTGTGATACGGGAATAATTGATTTCTTGAGAATGACTTCTCTTCTTTTGTCGATTATGATTCTATCGAGTATGTTCATTTATTTTAATTTAAAGATTGAAAAATTTAAAGATTGAAAAATTCCAATCTAAATAAAAATTAGTCTTTGATTCTAGTGCTCAAATATTTTATAAAATTTGACAAGTTTTGAGAAATCTCAATGCTTAAATTGTAGCTTTTTTCAATTTCTAATTGTGATATTAATTCTAATTCTCTAGCTAAAACAAGCATACTTCTCACCTGTGCACAACTTCCTTTTGATATTTTTAAATATCTGATAAGTTGTTTATTGTTGTTGTATTCAGAACCTTCTGCAATGTTATTTGTTATTGAAATAACCGCTCTTTTAATTTGATCTTTAAAACCAAATTATTTTTCAAAGTTTTTGTTGTTTAATAATTCAAAAACCAATTTTGCCAATAAAATTCCTCTTTTATAAACTTCAAATTCTTCGAACGATTGAGTCATAATTTTTAAATCTTTAAATGCTTAAATTTTTCAATTTATTCAAAGCTGCCAATCCTTTTCCTGAAAGCAGACTTTCTTTTGCCAATTGAAAACATTCTAATGGCGAATTGCCATTTACCGTTGAGATTGCCATTGCAGCATTGGCGCAAACTACGTTATTTTGGGCCTCGGTTCCTTTTCCTGAAATGATGTTCATAAACATTTCAGCCGATTCTTCAATAGTTTTTCCACCTTGGATTTCGCTTTGTAATAGCTGTCGAATTCCAAAATCTTCTGGTTTTAAGATCCCTTCCATTTTTTTTGTAATGGTTTTAGTGGGGCAAGTCAAAGATACTTCATCGTAACCGTCCAACGAATGCAAAATTGTGAAATTGAGATCGGTGTTTTGGTACAAATAAGCATATTTTCTAGCCAATTCGAGATTGTAAACGCCGACCAATTGGTTTTTGGGAAAGGACGGGTTAATCATTGGTCCCAACATATTGAAAAACGTTCTTACGCCCAATTCTTTTCGTATTGGTCCCACATTTTTCATTGCAGGATGAAATAAAGGGGCATGCAAAACACAAATTCCAGCTTGATCTATACATTTATTCAAGAAATCATTGTCATTGCTAAATTTCACGCCCAATTTCTCCATTACATTGCTCGAACCGGAAATCGAAGAAACCCCGTAATTACCGTGTTTTGCCACTTTTATTCCAGCTCCTGCAGCCACAAAGGATGCCAAAGTAGATATATTGAAAGTGTCTTTTCCATCGCCGCCCGTTCCACACAAATCGATGGTGTTGTAGGCTGATAAATCTACTCGAATACACAATTCCAACAAAGCTTCTCGAAAACCTGAAAGTTCTTCGATACTGACACTTCTCATCATATAAACAGTAAGAAAAGAAGCAATTTGGCTTGGATTATAACTTCCGTTGGAAATGTTGACCAATACATTTTTGGCTTCTTCCTTAGAAAGAATTTCGTGATTGATGAGTCGATTTAAGATTATTTTCATTTTATAATTTCTTTTTATTTTCCGACATATACTTTAAATAATCAACAATTTCCTGTGATTGTTGTTTTGTAATTCCGAGGGTTGGCATTTTTACCTTGGTTCTAAAAGAACTCGGATTTACGACATAATCGACCAGTTCGTTTTCTTTCCAATATTCGGTTACACTTTTCGGATAATTTAATTCTGGTCCCATTGTTCCTCCAATTCCGTTTATTGAATGGCAAGTTAGGCACTGATTTTTGAATAAAGTATAGCCCGATTCCAATTTTCTGTTTTTTAACGGATATAATTCTAATGTGGATTTATTCAGAGGTTCCAGATAAATCTTCACCAAATTATAAGGCCATTTATAACGAGTGTCTTTCTCTGAAACGGAAGTGTAAACGATATAAAAAGGTTCGGCATTCATTTCGTTTCCGTTCTTTACAATGGTTTCCCATTTCGCTCCTTGTGGTGCATCACTATCTTGGAATGCCAAATATGGGTTGGCTTTTAAAAATAATTCCAAAGGCATTTCTGGTTTGTAACCGTCCCTACATTCAAATATTATTTTTGTGTTTTTGGGATCAATTTTGGTTAAATCAATTTCATTTTTAATCAAAAGTGACGCACTCACCGCCTTGTATTTCTTAGCTTTATGATAAACAGGATCATTTATAATTGTTACAATTGTATCTTTTCCTAGTTTGTTTTTTGTCTCTAAATCCAATAAATCCAACTTGATTTCCAATTGGGAAATAGTTACCTTTTCTATTTTTTGCTCCTTTTTTTGATTACAAGAAAGGAAGTTAAAAATAAAAAAACAAGAAATTAAAATATGGATTTTGTTTGTTTTCAATTGTTTAGTCTTAAGGTCATAAAGTCATAAAGCCAGGTATCTTTAAGTTCTTTCGACTTTAAGACATTTGACATTTGTCTAATTAATTCTTCAGCCAATTTTCTAAAATCTTTTTCCCATTTGGTGTCAACACACTTTCTGGATGAAATTGCACGCCGCGAACATCAAACGTTTTGTGACGCAAGGACATTACTTGTCCGTTTTCGTCGAATGAAGTGGCTTCTAAAACTTCGGGTAAATCCGCATCGACCACCCAAGAATGATACCGTCCTACTTCGAATTCGTTCCCTAATCCTTCGAATAAAAGTTCATCATCAACGGATGTTTTTACCATTGAAGAAACGCCATGGTACACTTTGTCTAAATTAGAAAGTGTTCCTCCAAACACTTCTCCGATGGCTTGTTGACCAAGGCAAACGCCAAGAATGCTTTTTGTTGGCGCATATTTGGCAATAACGGCTTTCAATAAACCTGCTTCATCTGGAATTCCTGGTCCTGGAGATAGTAGTATTTTGTCGAAATGACCAATTTCGTCAATATCAAATTCGTCGTTTCGGTAAACCGTAACTTCGCAATTTAAATCTTCTAGATAATGCACTAAGTTGTAAGTGAAGCTATCGTAATTGTCTATGACTAGTATTTTTTTCATTTTTATTTAATGATTTAAAGATTGAAAAATTTAAAGATTAGGAAATTTTTCAATCATTCAATTTTTCAATTTTTAAATTTCCTCGGCTAAATCCAACGCTTTATTCAGTGCTAATAATTTATTATATACTTCCTGCATTTCGCTTTCTTCGTTTGAATCTGCCACAATTCCGGCGCCGGCTTGAGAATGTAATTGGTGATTTTTGCTCAAGAAAGTTCGAATCATAATCGCGTGATTGAAGTTGCCTTCAAAATCCATAAAACCGATTGCTCCGCCGTAAAAATTACGATTGGTTTTTTCGTAATCTTCTATCAATTGCATCGCTCTGTGTTTAGGTGCTCCGCTTAAAGTTCCAGCTGGAAAAGTATCTGCAACGACTTGCATTGTGGTGGCTTTTTCGTGTAAATGTCCCGTCACTTTGGAAACCAAATGGATGACGTGAGAAAAAAACTGTACTTCTCTGTATTTTTCTACATTCACATTATGACCGTGACGACTCAAATCGTTTCTTGCCAAATCAACCAGCATCACGTGTTCGCTATTTTCTTTCTTGTCTTCGGATAAATTTTTGGCCAAAACGGCATCTTTTTCGTCATTGCCAGTTCGTCTAAAAGTTCCGGCAATTGGGTGAATTTCGGCTTTGCGGTTTTTGACAATAATTTGGGCTTCTGGCGAGGAACCAAATATTTTGAAGTCTCCATAATCAAAAAAGAATAGATAAGGGGATGGGTTGATGCTGCGCAATGCTCTGTAAACATTGAATTCATCGCCTTTAAAACCTTGGGTAAATCGTCTGGATAAAACCAATTGAAAAACATCTCCACGATAACAATGTTTTTTAGCTAAAGCCACATTATGCTTAAATTCTTCGTCGGTCAAGTTGGAAAAACCTTCTCCTTCTTTCGAGAATTTATAAGAAGCAATGTTTCGGGATTGTAATAATTGTTCGATTTCTGAAATGTTGTTTTTTCCGTCCAAACTGTGACAGAAAATATAGGCTTCATTTTTGAAATGATTAATGGCAATAATGTTTTGATACACGGCATAATACACATCGGGAATGGTATTGCTATTTTCTTTTTTGGCGATGGTTACTTTTTCGAAATAACGAACAGCATCATAGGAAATGTAACCAAACAATCCGTTATTGATGAATTTGAAATCATTTTTCTCTGATTCAAACTGCCCTGAAAATTCCTGAATGACATGGGGAATATCGGTTTTTGACTCTATTGAAATGGTTTCGATGTTTCCGTCGGGAAAGGTTTTGAAAATGGTTTCGTTTTCGATTTTTATCGAAGCAATTGGGTTGCAACAGATATAAGAAAAACTGTTGTCGTTGCCGTGGTAATCGCTACTTTCCAAAAGAAGGCTGTTGGGATATTTGTCACGAATTTTAAAATACACGCTAACGGGAGTAATCGTGTCGGCAAGGATTTGCTTGAAATTGGTTTGTAATTTAAATGTCTTCATATTTTAATTTCTTTTTGGCCGGGAATAAAAAAAGGCTTGTCGTGATGACAAGCCTTTTATATTTATAGTTTAAACTACAGGTGCTTTGTTCACGACGATTGACGTAAATTGTTCCACCACCAAGTATTGTTTAAAAACGTTTTCATTTGACAAATATAGAAATCAAATTTGATTATTCAAACAGATTAAATAAAAAATACTTTTTTTTATGATTTTGTTAAAAAAAACAAACCCCAACAATTTCTTGTCAGGGTTTGCAAAACTATTTTGGGAATTTAGAATTTCAAATTCACTTTCAATTCGAAATCATCATAAATTGCTTTGTCTCCAATGCTTTCAAAGAAGGATTTTGAGTTGTATTTAATATCATATTTAGTACGATCAACCATGAAAGTTGTGGCAGCGGTATTTCCGCTTACAGTCATATCAAAAGTAATAGGATTAGTGATTCCTTTGATAGTTAAATCAGCCATTACAGTATATACATTGGGAGATTTAGTTCCAATTTTTTTGAAAACTAGTTTAGCTGTTGGGAATTTTTCAGTTGAAAAGAAATCTTCTGATTTCAAGTGACCGTTTAATTTTCCTAAATATTCTCCGGTAAGATCCGTTGAAGTTAAAGTAGGCATATCAACTGTAAAAGTACCTCCAGTTAATTTTTTTCCTTTAAAAATTAATGCTCCGTCTTTAAAGTTTACTGTTCCATTGTGTTTTCCAGTTACTTTTTTTGCTAACCATTCAATAGTACTTGTAGTAGTATTGATTTTTTTGGTTTGTGCTGTTACAGATGAAGTAGATAAAACTACTACTAAGGCTAATGCGATTGATTTTAAATTTTTCATTGTTTTAAATTTGTTTGTGGATTAATAATTATAGAGTGATAAATAATTCTTCGCTAGATTTTCTAACTTTTTTATGATGTTGAGTGGCGTCATCTTCGCTTCTGTAGCCAATAGGAGCAATTAAAGAAGCATTTAAACCTAATTCGTTGAAACCTAGAATTTCGTTGACTTGAGCAGCAATAAAACCTTCCATTGGAGTTACATCAATTTTTAATTCAGCGGCAGCATTTAATAGATTGGCCAAAGCTAAATAGGTTTGTTTGGAGGTCCAAATTGCTTTTTCATCTTGGGATTTAGCGCCAATACCGCCTTTCATAAGGTCTCCATATCCGCTTAATGCTGTTTCTGGAATATTTCTGGTTTCGGCAACATTTTTCAAATAACTATCGATATCAGCATCGGTAACGTTGGTCTGGTTTGCAAAAACGACAAGGTGAGAAGCGTCCACAATTTGTGATTGTCCCCAAGCTGCCGGTTGAATTTTGGCTCTTAATTTAGGGTTTTCAATGATAAAAACTTTGTAAAGTTGCAATCCATAAGAAGAAGAACTTAAGCGAATTGCTTCTTTTAAGGTATTTAAATCTTCCTTTGATATTTTTTTGGTTGAATCAAATTTTTTGGTTGCGTATCTCCAGTTTTGATGGTCTAAAAAAGTACTCATAATTTGTTATTTTATTGATTTCTATATTTTTCTAATAATTGATTTAATAATTCTAATTCTTCGGAATTTAAGTTTTTCGAAAACGAATTTTCGTGTTCCTTTACTTTTGGATCTAATACGGATAAAACGTCAAGCCCTTTTTGAGTGACAAGCACTTCTATTTTTCTTCTATTTTCCGGACAAACATTGCGGGTAACAAGATTTTTTAATAATAATTTATCTACTAACCGAGTGGTGTTGCTGGTTTTGGCCAACATGCGTTCTTGAATTACACACATATTTGCTGGATTTCCTTTTTGACCTCTTAATATTCGCAAGACATTATATTGTTCACCAGATAAATCATAAGGTTTCAAAACTTCATTTAATTTATCGGTCACTATATTTTGTGTGTACAAAACATTTAGAATAATTTTTTTGGAATTATCCAATGATACAGTGCTCTTTATTTCTTCTTCAATTTTCATACTTGTATATATGTAATTTGTAGGTACAAATGTAACAGTATTTTTGTTTGTATATACAAATGTGGTGTTAACTTTTTGTTAAAAATATTAGAGCAGATGTTCGTTTCTAAATTTCGGTGTGGAAATGAAGAAAATTATTTTTTAATTGTAGCATTGAATGGAACAACATTTTAATAAAAAATCAATAATAAAACCATACAACCTATTCCTATTATGGATGTATAATATTCAATTTTTTTACGATTTATTTACTGAATAATAGTACGCCATATTTTTTGTGCTTACGAAAACGTTTTCTTCAAATTATTAGCTAATTAACAAATGTGTCCCATTTTGTTTCGCAAAAACATTGTATTTTTACAAAAAACAATACGATGGATTTAACACAAGACGAATGGGTGTCACAATTTGAAGCCGATGCAAACGCCGTGATATTAGATGTGAGAACTGAAGACGAGTGCAATGAAGGCATAATTCCTAACGCTATAAATATAGACATCCATAAAGGGCAGGGATTTATTGATGAATTAGAAACATTGGACAAATCAAAAAACTATTATGTGTATTGTCGCTCAGGAGCAAGAAGCGCAAAGGCGTGTGAAGTCATGCAAAATCTTGGTTTTGAAAACGCTTATAATTTGGTAGGTGGATTTATGGAATGGGACGGGGAAATAGTTTCGCCATAAAATTCGAGAACAACCCCTCTTCACATTATTAATTAGAAACGTAATACATTTATATGAACAAAATACCACAAGAATTTCAAATCAATTCCTTACTTATTCAAGATACTTATTTAGTAAATGGTGAATTAAAAAAATGGACAGGAACTACGACTCCTGTTTATTCTACAATTTCTTCTACTGAAAATTACGAACCTACTTTGTTAGGCACAATCCCTTTTATGGGAGAAAAAGAAGCTATGGAAACGGTTGATGCTGCAGATGCTGCATTCAATAACGGGCAAGGAATGTGGCCTACAATGAAGGTGATTGATCGTATTAAATGTATGGAGAATTTTGCTTCTCAAATGAAAGCGACTCGCAGTGAAGTGGTTAAACTTTTGATGTGGGAAATTGGAAAATCATTGGGCGATTCCGAAAAAGAATTTGACAGGACCGTAGAATACATTTATGACACTATAGAAAGTTACAAAGAATTAAACAGTCGCAATGCTCGATTTACCAAAGTTCAGGGCATAAATGCGATGGTTCGAAGAGGACCATTAGGAGTTGTTTTGTGTTTAGGACCTTATAATTATCCTTTAAACGAGACTTTTACTTTATTGATTCCAGCATTGATAATGGGTAATCCAGTCATTTTCAAACCTGCTAAACATGGTGTTTTATTAATTTCTCCTTTATTGGAAGCTTTCAGAAGTAGTTTTCCAAAAGGAGTAATAAATATTTTATATGGTCGTGGTCGTGAAGTAGCTTCTCCTATTATGAAATCGGGGATAGTTTCTATTTTGGCATTAATTGGAAATAGTAAATCAGCGATTGCACTACAAGATTTGCATCCAAATAAAAATAGATTGCGATTGGTGTTGGGATTGGAAGCAAAAAATCCGGCCATAATTTTACCAGATGCCAATTTAGATTTGGCAATTCAAGAATGTGTTGCAGGATCTCTATCTTTTAACGGACAACGCTGTACAGCACTGAAAATTTTGTATGTTCATGAATCTATCGTAGATGAATTTAACAAACGTTTTGCAGCCAAAGTAGATGAATTGATTTACGGAAACCCTTGGGACAAATCCGTATTTCTTACTCCTTTGCCAGAAAAAGATAAACCAGCTTATGTTCAGGAATTAATTGAAGATGCTGTTAGTAAAGGAGCAAAAGTCATGAACCAAAAAGGAGGAGAGCTCTTGGATAATTTTATATTTCCAGCTGTTTTGTATCCTATAAGTAAAGAGATGAGAGTGTATCACGAAGAGCAATTTGGCCCTGTTGTACCCATAATTTCCTTCAAAAATATTCAAGAGCCTTTGAATGATATGGCAGAATCTCAATATGGTCAGCAAGTCAGTTTGTTTGGTCAAAACATAAAAACGATTGCGCCACTTATTGATACTTTAGTCAATTTGGTTTGTAGAGTGAACCTAAATAGTTCTTGCCAAAGAGGCCCTGATGTATTTCCGTTTACGGGAAGAAAAGATTCGGCAGTGGGAACTTTAAGCATACACGATGCTTTGCGTTCTTTTTCTATTAGAACCTTTGTAGCCTCAAAAGATAATGAGTTTAACAACACTATTGTGCAGGAATTATTGAATAGCAGAGAATCAAATTTCATCAATACCGATTACATTTTGTAAATTATAAATTATTGAGGTCTGCATCTAATTACATATCATTTTTTGATGTGTAATATTATCAGCTTTGACCATTCTTTTGATTAAATTATTAAAGATTGT
>JAAFGY010000029.1 GCA_010365135.1 Flavobacterium sp. | reverse complement strand
CGGTCATTTCTTGGAGCTTCATTTTTATAATGGGACATTCTTCGATTATTGTTCCTATTTTAATGGTTTTTTGAGCAAAAACGCCACGGCCGTGAATTGTAGAAATGGCTACATAATTAGTATTATTAGGTTTAGTAACAAATAAATTATTTTTATCACTTTTAAATTTCTTGAAATATGAAAAAATCGATCGCATTTATTGGAGCTTTGTTTATGGGTTCAATTGCATTTGCGCAAGTTAGCAAAAATGACAACACAAATAAAACAGCATCTAGAAAAGTATTGGACGCCGACGTGAAAGATCTTCCATCAGACCCAGAAGCAAATACTAAAACGGGTGAAATAAAAGGAGAAGAAAGTAATTATCTAAAAGTTACGGATAATACATCTAGTAAAATAAAGGGCAGTATTACCCAAAAAAGTAATGCAAGCAAATCTGCTGCAGATCCTTATTTGAAAATGACTTCTGAAAAAAAATCTGCCGATTTAGATAACACAACAATTAAAGTATCTGGAACTCAAGGGGAAAAATCAGCATCGGATCCCTATTTGAAAGTGACTTCTGAAAAAAAATCTACCAATTTAGATAACACAACAATTAAAGTATCTGGAACTCAAGCGGAAAAATCAGCATCGGATCCTTATTTGAAAGTGACTTCAACAAAAAAAGAATAAAATATGGGTAACAATTATAAAAGCATGTTGACATAGAGTTGTATTGGTTCTTTTGGAATTTTTAAATATAGAAATTTCAAATTAATTAGAACTGAAGGATAACAATTTTCGAACTAAAAGTATCTATTACTAAATAACTAAAAAATAACAATTTAAACTTTAAAAATCATGAAAAGGAAATTTTTTATTACCGTAGCTTTATTTGCTTTTACTAGTATTACAAGTCAATTAGTTGCTCAAGAAGCCGCAAAAAGCTCGGGCTATGACTTGAAAAAAAATGTTAAGTGTCGTGTCAGCACAACATAAACGGGTTGTTCAATTGTATTTGAAAGTAATGCTCCAAGTCCAGACGTAACTGGAACAATGGCAAATACTAAAAAAGGATACGATTATTACAAAGCGACATCATCCTTTACCGTAAATGCTTCGGATAATTCTGTAACCGAAGTTTCAAGTCCCAGAGATGCTGCAAGCGGTATGGCAACAGGGAAAAGAATGCACAAACCATATACAATAACCAAAGAATTAGACAAAAGTTCTCCTATGTTAGCACAATCAAGTACTGGATCAAGTTCAGTGACAAAAGGTTCAGGCGGGGGATCAGGAAAAGTAAACGTTCAAGATTTGAGTTTTTCTAAAGTCAATGTTCAGGATATTAGTTTTACCAAAAGATGTGGTGGAAAAAGCACTAAAATTTCTTGTGATGGTGGAGATTGTGAAATACCAGTAGGAGATTGTCCAAATGGAGATTGTTCTATCACAGCAGATTGGAGCTGGGGAGCATCTCAAGGTGGAAGTTCCAGCAGATGTTCAGTTGATTTTTTACTAACGATAGAAGATAGTGCTTGTACAGCTATGGCCATAAATGAAAAAGGATTGCCTGGAGACAAAAAACCTAATAAGACTACAACAAATAATCCAAAATAATAAAATTTAAAACAGGAAGTAAAAACTTCCTGTTTTAATGTACAACATTACTTAAAACTTCAAATTATGAAAAAGTCAATTTTACTACCAGTAATTATAATGATTGTTTTTTGTGTTACAAACCAATTAGTGGCTCAGGAAGCTATGGCGAAAACAAGAACTAAAAGTAACCAAACTAACGAAAAATTAAGTATTACAAATCAAATTGATTGTGTAGTAAAAATAACTCCCATAGATAATGGATGTTCTATTATTTTTGATAATGCAATTGTAAGTCCTAGAGATGCCGCAAGTGGTTTGCCAACAGGCAAAAGAATGCATAAACCTGTTTCTTTTTTCGTTAGTCCAAGCGATAATACCATTGTAGAAGTAAAAAGTTCTAATGGTGTGCCATCAGCTCAAGCAAATGGTGCCTCAAAATCGACAACTTCCTCAGGAGGAGTCTCAAAATCTTCTGGTGGACCAATAGGAGGTATTATTGTAAAAGGAGGGAAAAATCCCGGAGGCAATCAGTTTGATAAAATTGTTGTCAGCGATGGACAATTTTCATTGCCAGCAGATTCTGAGGATGGCGAGTATGAATTGGAAATTTCATTTACGTATCAAAAGATTGAAATGAATACGAATGAAAAACAGTCAAAATCGTATGTTTCGGGTCATTTTATACTAGAAATTGATGGAGGAGCCTGCCGTTCTATTAAGGAAAAAGGTGTTTCTGTAAAAAGTACTCGCTAAAACAAGCGAAAAAAGAAGTGAAAACTAAAAAATAATTCCTCTAAATTTTGTCCATATGATTAGAAATTTACTCCAGATATTTCATAAACCCTATCTTTTGAATACTATTATTTTTGGTAAATCCTTTGGAATAAAACAAATTTTTGTACTGTTGATTTTGTTGACCAGCAATTCAATTTTGGCACAAAAAGATTTGATGAAACAAACTGACAGCACAGAAACAAGGTGTAAGATATTAATAGAAACGCCAACAATTTATAAGTTTGCTTATATCAATGAAAAAAATAAGGTAAAAAAAAGCACTATATTGAAATCTGAAGTTGAAAACATTCAGTACAACAAATTTGATAAAAATCTAGTAGAAGACAAACTCTTCACTGATGCAACACCAATTGTTTACACTGAAGAACCTGTAAAATCCTATCAATATTCCTTTGCTTTAGGTTTTAATGTTAGTAATGTCTTAGAATTTAATTCGCCATCTGGTCCTGATAAAAAGAGCTTTTCAGCAACCACCAGTTTGGATTTAGGACTGGATTATAGTAAAGATGGTAACCCTTTCGCCATGACAAATGAATTGCATTGGACACTTGCCGTTCAAAAGGATGGAATTTCTGGAAGCGATAGGATTCAAAAAGTTTCCGATGATTTTATCACATTACATGACTTTTCATATACATTGAATAAAAATAGTAAGTGGAATGCCAATTTAATTGTAAAAACAAGTACTTCTATTTTTACTATTTATGACGGCAGCTATTTTAAAGATTACAATAATCTTGGAAAAATTCAAGGATTTTTGAGTCCCTATCAAGTAAATCTTTCACCGGGTCTAAAATACCAACCCAATGACTATTTTAGACTTTCATTTTCTCCCTATTCCGTTAGTTTGTATGGGTTGACGAGCCAGCGAATTGCAAATACTGGATTTTACACACAAACGTATGATACCAGCGGTGATTACGATTTATTTGTTTTTGACCAATTGGGAGCCGAACTTAATATTTGGTATGATCGAAAATACAAGAAATGGTTGGAAATGCAATATCGTTTAGGTTTCTCTTCCGATTATTTATCTAAAAACGACACCAATGTGCTAATGGATGGATTGTTTATCACAAAAATCAGAATTGTCAAAAATATATACTTAACTCATCGCGCGATTTTGAAAGGTGATTTATTGGAAACACCATTGAAACCTTATTACAAGCAAACAATTTTATTGAGTTTTGCTAAAAGTTTTTAACTAAAAAAGTCAGACTAATTGCTTTTCATTTGTTTGATTTTCACCGTTGAAATAACTATCAAAACAGATAATATTACAAACAATATTGCTGATGAGCCAACGGTTCCAAAATTTAATCCACCTTTTGCCAATGGTTTTGTGAGTAAATCTCCAAAAGTTGCTCCAAAGGGTCTTGTCAATACAAATGCCAACCAGAATAAAATAATGTGCGATATTTTAGTGAATTTATAAGCTAAAACAATTAATAGTAAAAGGCCTCCAATGAGAATGGCGCCACCAGCAAATCCAAGTCCTGAATTATCCGCCAAGAAGTCACCTAAAGCTGTTCCCAAGGTATTCGAAAACAAAATAGCTGCCCAATAAAAAAGTTCGCCACGTATAGATGTGATGTTGGTTACAGCCAATGTTTTCTCGCTAATTTTCCAAATAATAAGCGTACCAATTAATAATGTTGCCAAAATTAAAGCGCCAGTAGCATAACCCAATCCCAAGGTTCGATCCATAAAATCGGAAATGGTCGTTCCAGCTGTACTTGTAGCAAGAATCACGGCCCAATAAATTATAGGATGGTATTTTTTGGTGGAAAGTTGGATAAAAAGTGTGACAAAAAAGAAACTCAACAACGCCATCGAACTTATGGCATACCCGATTTTTAAGGTCATTGACAACAAATCACCGGCGGTTTCGCCCAAAGTCGTAGCACAAATTTTCATTATCCAAAACGAAAGGGTAATGGCGGGTAATTTATTGATGGAGTTCATTTATTTAATAAAATTCATTGTTATTAGTAAGATAATTACCAATATTCCCACCAGTCCAGAAATAAAGAAATAATCGGCAATAGCTTCAAATTTATTTTCACGTTCAATGCTTTTAGTTCTAATTGAAAAAAACGATAAAATACATGAGCACGTCAGTAATATAGCAATAACAGAGGTGAATTCGTCAATAACGTGCGTTTCAATCCTATTTGAAATGTGTAAGGAAGTAATAACGAAAAGACAAAACCCCAAAAGATTTGCCGAAGTGTTTAATATATGTGGAGAAGTAGTGTTTGCCATTTGACAAAAGTAAAATTTATTGAACCAACTTTTCAAAAGTAGTTCTTGTATTTTTGTTAAAATGATTTCAAATTCGTCTTGTTGTTTTCTCTTGACCCAATAACTAAAAATGGGTATATTTGAAGTCAAATTTGATTCCAATGACTACCAAAGAAATGCCAACTCAGTTAGAAAAATACTTTCAACAGTTTCGCAAAAATATTATAGGAATTGATCAGGAATTTGTTTCGCCTTACGGAAAACAAAAAATTATTTATACCGATTGGACAGCAAGTGGTCGTTTGTATCGGCCCATTGAGGAAAAAATAATGAACGAATTTGGGCCTTTTGTGGCTAATACACATACTGAAACCACAGTTTCAGGAACGGCGATGACAATGGCGTATCACAAAGCTAGAACCATAATCAAACAGCACGTAAACGCATCGGAAAATGATGTTCTCATTACCGATGGAACGGGAATGACGGGCGTTGTCAATAAATTTCAACGTATTTTAGGATTGAAAATCCCAGAAAACCTGAAAGATTTCATCAACATTCCAGCCGAAAAGAAACCTGTCGTTTTTATTTCGCACATGGAACACCATTCTAATCAAACGTCGTGGCTTGAAACCATTGCCGATGTTGAGGTGATTCCGTCCTGTGAGGAAGGGTTGTTCAGCCTTGAAAATTTGGCAAAATTATTAGAAAAATATAAAGACCGAAGTTTCAAAATCGCTTCAATTACTTCCTGTTCGAACGTTACTGGAATCAAAACGCCGTATCACGCAGCGGCAAAATTAATGCACCAAAACAACGGACTTTGCTTTGTAGATTTTGCTTGTTCAGGACCTTATGTAGAAATTAATATGCATCCAGAGGATTCGGAAAGTTTCTTGGATGCGATTTTCTTTTCGCCACATAAATTTCTTGGAGGACCAGGAACTTCGGGCGTATTGGTTTTTAATAAAAAATTATATCAGAATTTAATTCCTGATAATCCTGGTGGCGGAACGGTTTCGTGGACAAACCCTTGGGGCGGGCACAAATACATCGAAAATATTGAGGAAAGGGAAGACGGTGGAACTCCGGGTTTTTTGCAAGTGATAAAAACGGCTTTGGCGATCCAGTTGAAGGAAAAAATGGGAATAGAAAATATTCTGAAACGAGAACACGAACTCGTAGATTATGTTTTTTTAAACCTTGGAAATAGTACAAATATAAAAATTTTAGCGGCGCAACATCAGGAAAGATTAGGAGTGATTTCGTTTTATATTGACGACTTGCATTTTAATTTGGGAGTAAAATTATTAAACGATAAATTCGGAATACAAACGCGTGGCGGGTGCAGTTGTGCGGGCACTTATGGGCATTTTTTATTACACGTAGATCAAGAAACGTCGAGTAAACTGATTGACGAAATTACTTTAGGGGATTTACTTAGAAAGCCAGGTTGGATCAGAATGTCCATTCATCCCACCACAACAAATGAAGAAATTCAGTGGGTTTGCGAAAGCATTAAAGCCTTGGCAAAAAATCATCAAGATTGGGCAAAGGATTACATTTACGATAAAAACACAAACGAATTCAGTCATAAAAATGCAAAACCATTCGAGAAAGAATTAGTGGAAAATTGGTTTAAATAAGTAAGTCGAAAGTTTTAAAGTCGTAAAGTCAAAAGGCTCAATAGTATTAAAATCTGTTAAAAGTCAATGTATTATATGATTTTACAACATTTCAAAATAGGGCATTTTAACTTTTTTATTACTTAGTTTCTAATCTAAAATCTGAAATCTGAAATCTGCATTCTGCAAACTATTTCCTGTGTTTCCAGCGTTTATGAGTCCACAAATAATATTCTGGAGCTTCATAAATTTGTTGTTCTACTAGTTTTAGAAATTTATCTGTGATATTATAGTCTGGAACCTCTTGGGCATTTTCCGAAAGGACTTCAAAGCTCGCTTCATAGAATCCGCGCTTTACTTTTTTTACTTTTAGGAAAATTACATTCATATCGTACTTTTTAGACAGCATTTCAGCTCCAGTATGCACAGGGACTTCGATTCCCATGAATTTTTGCCAGTGAAAAGCAGAAGAAATTTTTGGAGATTGATCGCTGGCAAATCCGTAAATTGAAAGCAGTTTGTTATTTTTATTCTTAATAATACATGGAACGGTTTCTTTAGTAGTAATAAGATAGGCTTTGAAACGGGATCTTATATCACGAACTAATTTATCAAAATAGGGATTGGCTATTTTTTTATAAATCGCGTAACCATGGAATGAAACATACGCATTCATCGAAATTACCCATTCGTAACTAGCATAATGCGCCAGCATCATAGCAATACTTTTTTCTTGAGCTTCTAAGTTTTTGTACACTTCCAAATTGGTAAACACGAAACGTTTGCTAATTTCTTTTTGGGAAATAGTCATGGTTTTTATCATTTCGAGGAACATATCGCACAAATGACGAAATGATTTTTTTTCGATCACTAAGCGTTCGGCATCGGATAAATTAGGCAATGCCAATGCCAAGTTTTCTCGCACTGTTTTTTTTCGGTAACCAATTAAATAGTAAATAATTAGAAATACAAAATCAGATAATAAATACAATATCCGAAAGGGCAACATCGAGAGGCACCATAAAATGGGGTAAGCGAAAAGATAAACTATAAAACGCATTAGGAAGAATATTTCAACAAATGTAATTCAAAAAAACCTTTTGATTGTCAGTTTTAACAGTCTACCTCTGTTTTATAACGATAAAAATTAATTAGATTTACACCTTCAAAAAATAACCAAATTATTTATGAGCATTATTTTAATCGCAATTATTGCCGCCACTATTTTATTTAGTTATAAGGGATTTAATGATTTACTATTTTTTAGAAAATATGAATTTCACATTGGAAGCATTCGCGCCGGCGAACAAATCCGAATGATTTCATCTGGGTTTTTACATGCAGATTGGGGACATTTATTTTTCAATATGTTTACGCTTTATATGTTTGCGCCAGTGGTAATAAATTATTTTGGGAGTTTTTCCTTTTTACTAATTTATATGGCAAGCCTTGTTTTTGGGAGTTTGCTCACTTTATTAATGCACAAAAATGATTATAATTATCGTGCCATTGGCGCATCTGGAGCGGTGACAGGAATTTTATATTCTGCAATTTTGATTGATCCGAGTATGAGTTTGTATTTGTTTTTTATTCCCATTCCCATTCCAGCCTATCTTTTTGGTATTGGCTATTTGTTATATTCTATTTACGGAATGAAAGCTAAGAACGACAACATTGGTCACACGGCTCATTTTGGAGGTGCAATTGGGGGATATTTAATTACAATTATAAAAGAACCCACCATGTTAGTAGATAATACGGCTATGGTGTTGCTTTTGGCAATTCCAATTGTAATCCTTTTTGTAATGACTAAAATGGGAAAGTTATAATTGGCATAAGATTTGAATAAAAAAATTAAAAATAATCTAAACTTTTAAAAATGAAAAAAACATTAGTGATTCTTGCCCTACTATTTATGGCAACTTCGTATTCTCAAGAGCAAAAACAAATTCCAATGATTAATGTATCTGGCGAAGGAAAAGTAAAAGTAGCCCCAGATCAAACGCTAATTTCAGTTTCGATTGAAACAAAAGGAACAAAGGCGGAAGACGTCAAAAGGGAGAATGACAAAAAAATGGATGCTATTTTAAAATTCATCAAAAAATCTAATATTGCCAAAGAAGATTTCCAAACCCAACGGGTTTCTTTAAATCCAAATTATGATTATGAGAAAAAGAAACACAATTACATTGCAACACAATCCGTGCAAATACTTTTGAAAGATTTGTCTCAATATGATGTTTTAATGGAAGGCTTGGTCGATGAAGGAATCAATCGAATTGACAATGTCGAGTTCAAGTCTTCAAAAATGAAAGAATTACAATCCGATGCTCGCAAGTTGGCCATAAAAGACGCTAAAGTTAAAGCCGAGGATTATGTTTCCGTTTTAGGGCAAAAAATCGGAAAAGCAATATTAATATCAGATAATTCACAAATATATGTTCCACAACCCCGAATGTACGCTATGAAAGCTTCAATGTCTATGGACGAATCGGCTCCTAAAGAAACGCTAGCAATTGGAGAAATCGAAATTACTGCAAATGTAAGTGTGAGCTTTAGTTTAGAATAGAATTCGAACCTAATAAAATCAAAAAAAGTCCTGAAATTTTCAGGACTTTTTTTTACAATTAAGGTTTTTGACTTTTCTCTTCGCCAAATTCAGTAGCAATAAATAGTTGAAAATTTTAAAGGATATAATGTCATTTTAATTTGGTATAACTGTTATTATTTGTTAATTACCGTTGCTTTTCGTGAAACAATTTTGTCTTTATCCACTTCATCTATAAAGAGTTCATAAACTACTTCGCCTTTCATGTTTTTAATACGAATATTGTCTAAATATACCGTTGTTTTACCTGGTTTTTTGAATTTGAAAGTCAATCCTAAATCACTAAAATTAAGTGGTGAAAAACTACCTAATCCAACCGCTATATGCTTCCATTTATCATTAAATTCTGTCGGGGATTGCAAAAGATTATTGGTTTGATCCACGCCCATTTTATCATTATAAATAGAATTGGCTCCTTTAATAGGTGAAAAATAACAAAATGACATTTCTGATTTTGGATCTACTTTAATATCATACTCTAAATAATAATCAGCAAGTACTGTAAAATCATTTTTTAAGATTTTAATTGTTTGTTTTTTCAAATCATCATCCGATGAAACATCAATTGCTAAAATTTTTCCTTTTGCTTTTGGTTTAGCATTTTTGATATCTAAAGGCAAATGAACATTGGCAACTCCAGATTTTTTTGCTTCTTTTTCGATTTGTTTTAATAATTCTTTGATTACTAATGGATTGCTTGCGGCTACATTTTTAGTTTCGCCTATATCATTTACCATATTATATAATTCAACTTTATCTTGATACCTGAATAGTTTCCATTTATCCGATCTCAAAACATCGTGGTCTCGCCAAATCCAATAATAATACCTGTCGGTTTGTGGTTTCGCTGTGCCTTTAATTAAATTTACTAAACTTATACCATCAAGATTTTTAGGCAATTTTTGACTGCAATTAGTTAGCTCTGCCAATGTTGGGAATATGTCCAAATAGCCACACATTTCGGGTACATTTTTTTTTGTGTTAGTTAAGATTGTTTTGGGTATGATCATAGCTGCTGCTGAATGAATACCACCTTCATAGAGTGAATGTTTAAATCCCCTAAAAGGAGCATTATTTCCGGCATATTCTGTACCTCCATTGTCTGAAAAGAAAAGGACAATTGTATTTTCAAGTAAATTATTTTTCTTTAAATAATCCATTAGTAGTCCAACATTATCGTCGAATGATGTGATAACAGCCGAGTAGAGCATTGCCATTTCTTCGGGTTCAAGTTTGTCTTGTTTTAATTTCCAAGAAGCGTCTTTGTATTTCTCAGCATTGTAATTTCTCCATTCGGGCATATTAATTACGGCTTTGCGATAAAAATCATAAGATTTTTTATTTTTCACCTTGTTCATTATTTCTGCGGGAACTCTTTTTAACAATTCTTCCTTTACTACATGAGGACCGTGAACGGCATTAAATGGCACATAGCATAAAAAAGGATTGTTTTCATGGGTACTTTTATCCATAAAGTCGATGGCATATTTTGAAATCAAGTCGGTCGAATAATCCAATTCATTTTCCACTAATTTATCATCGTGAAACCAGCCTGTTGAGCCTTTAGAATAATAATCTACTGCTCCTGCATAAAAACCAACGAATCTGTCAAAGCCATATTCATTGATTGTTTTTGCTTTTTTATCTGGCGTAGGGTTAGGGCTATTGTGCCATTTTCCAAACAAACCCGTTTTGTAGCCTTCTTTTTGGAAATAGTTACCAAAATTTGTGATTTTTGCATCTAAGTTGCCATCTGTATTAGGACCAGCTCCTGTAAGTAAAGGATTAAGGCCTGTTAATAAACCGGCTCGGGTTGGACTGCAAACCGGATTGGTCATAAAGTTTGAAAAACGAACACCTTCACTTATAATTCGATCTATATTGGGAGTAGGAGTTTTACCTCCATTAATACTCAAATCACCATGTCCCATATCATCAGCGAGAATTATTAAAATGTTGGGGCGTTTAGTTGTCTGAGCTTTTATGGATATTGAACCAAGAACTATAATTCCTAAAAAAAATAGTTTGGCAAGTACTAGAGTTTTCATATCGTATTTTTTTTTATTTTAAAAATATTTTAAATTAATTTTCTTTTTTGTACACCATCAATATGGGATGATTTGTTTTTGGTTAACCACTCAATTAGTGATTTGCGAAGGTCTTCTGCCTTTTCCAAATATTTTTGTTTATCAGGATTTTTGCCCAAAAGATTGTTCATTTCGTAGGGATCATTATTAAGATTATACATAGCATTGATTACTTTTGAAGTTTCTGTATATGGTATTATCAATTTGAAACCATCTTTAATAATCATATAATTGGGTTCAATATCGCCTCTATAATCCCATTCTTGGACTACATATTTACCGTGATCTTTATCGGTTCCTTCAATTAAACCTCTAAGGCTTTCTCCGTCGGATTTATGTTTTTCTACATTTAAATAATCCAAGATAGTGGCAAACAAGTCAACATTGGAAGTGTATCCTTCTACTACACTATTATTTTTAATTTTATTGGGATATTTTATTATTAAAGGGATATGTGCGGACTCTTCGTAAAATACATTTTTTGCACGCATTCCGTGAGCTCCAAGCATTTCACCGTGGTCACTTGTGAAAATAACAAGAGTATTATCGGCAAGTCCAAGTTGATCAACCTTATCTAATATTTTTCCAACCCAATCATCAATTTCTTTAACTAGACCATAGTAACTTGAAATCATGTATTTCACTTTTTCTGGATCACCATATTCTGTGTGTTCCAATCTTCCATTCGCTTTTATATACGGAGAATTTTGCATATCATCTGAGATGCTAATTGGAGCAACCATATCTTTTGTCGCATACATATTATAATAGGGAGCTGTAGGCAACATTGGTGCATGTGGAAAATGAAAAGAGCAAGTAATACTAAAGGTGGAATCTTTTAGTCTTTCAAGGGCGTCGATAGTTTGTTTCGCCTGAAAAGCAGTCATCGAGTATTCTTTGTCTATCAATAATTCGCCATTTAAATCTGGTTGTGATCGTTTCTTTTTACTTTGTTTTACTTCTTCGTCTGTTTTTCCATAAGATTTATCCAAAGGATTTGGAATATAGGGTCTATGGGTATAGGTGTCGTAAAGTTCCCCCTTCTTTAAAGCTCTATTTGGAGACTTTTCGTTCAAAAAATCTTCATAAATATACAAACAACCTTCTGGACCAAATACTGATTTCCCATCTTTTGATGTTTTTTGTGGGTTTTTATAAACATTGGAATGTGAAGTTCGAGTATGCCATTTTCCGAAATATTCGCAATGGTATCCTTTTTTTGAAAGGATTTCATCAAAAGTTGGCATCGGCATTAACCCTTCCTTTTCGAATGAATAGGCATATTCATTTACTTTCATTCCGTTATTTTCAACGGTTGTTCCGGTTAGGATTGAAGATCGAGCCGGTCCACAAACGGCACAAGGAGTATAGGCATTTTTAAACTTTGTGCCTTGTTTTGCCAAGCGATCCATATTGGGTGTTTTCAACACTGTATTTCCTGCGTTGCTCATCGCATCAAAGCGTTGCTGATCGGTCATTATGATCAATAAAGTTGGTTTTTTGTTTCCTTGTGCCCAAAGAATAGGACTAAAAATGAAAAAAGAAGAGAAAAATAGCGCTTTCCAAAATTGTTTTATATCAATCATTTTAATTGTAATTATTTGGTTTTTTTAATAGATATTTATTTTTGCGTTTACGGGAAATAGCCTATTTATCCTTCTTTTCTCGGAGAATATAAAAACCGTTATGCTTGTTAGAAAGGTCGATTGTCCTACTTAACTTTTGTTATTTTTTATTAAAAAATTAAATTAGTTTTCTTTTTTGTACCCCCTCAATATGAGATGATTTGTTTTTGGTCAACCACTCAATTAATGATTTGCGAAGGTCTTCTGCCTTTTCTAAATATTTTTGTTTATCCGGATTACCACCCAAAAGATTGTTCATTTCATTCGGGTCTTTTTTGAGGTTATACATAGCATTGATCACTTTTGAAGTTTCGGTATAAGGGATCATCAATTTGTAACCATCTTTAACAATCATATAATTGGGTTCAGTATCACCTCTATAATCCCATTCTTGCACGACATACTTGCCATGATTTTTGTCAGTTCCTTCCATCAAGCCTCTGAGACTTTTCCCGTCGGATTTATGTTCTTCCACATTTAAATAATCTAAAATGGTGGGAAATAAGTCGACAGTTGAAGTGTATCCTTTAACAATCTTTTTGCTTTTTATTTGACCTGGAAAGCGAAGTATTAATGGAATATGGGCAGATTCTTCGTAAAACACATTTTTTTCACGCATTCCGTGTGCACCAAGCATTTCGCCGTGATCGCTAGTGAAAATAACGAGTGTATTATCGGCAAGACCAAGTTCATCTACTTTATCTAATATTTTTCCAACCCAATCATCGATTTCTTTTACTAGTCCGTAATAACTTGAAATCATGTATTTAATTTTTTCTGGGTCGGCATATTCTGTGTGTTCCAATCTTCCATTTGCTTTTGTGTAAGGAGAATTTTGCATATCGTCTGAGATACTAATTGGAACCACCATATCTTTTGCAGGATACATTGTAGAATAAGGCTTAGTAGGCAACATTGGAGCATGTGGAAAATGGAAAGAGCAAGTAATACTAAAGGCAGAATCTTTTAATCTTTCGAGAGCATCAATAGTTTGTTTTGCTTGAAAAGCAGTCATAGTGTATTCTTTGTCTATCAATAATTCGCCATGCAAATCAGGTTGTATCGGCTTTCTTTTGCTTTGTTTTACATCAGCATCTGTTTTTCCGTAAAATTTATCCAACGGATTCGTTTTGTAGGGTCTTTTGGTATAAGTGTCATAAAGTTCTCCCACCTTTAAATCCCTATTAGGAGATTGTGCATTCAAAAAATCTTCATAAATGATTAATGCGCCTTCAGGACCAAAAACTGAACCTCCATTTAATGCTGTTTTTTGCGGGTTTTTATAAACATCTGCATGTGAAGTTCGGGTATGCCATTTTCCGAAATATTCACTATGGTATCCTTTTTTGGCTAGGATTTCGTCAAAAGTAGGCATCGTCATTACTCCTTCTTTTTTGAAAGAATAGGCATACTCATTTACTTTCATACCGTTATTTTCAACTGTGGTTCCTGTTAGGATTGAAGACCGGGCAGGACCACAAACGGCACAAGGAGTATAGGCATTTTTAAATTTTGCTCCTTGTTTTGCCAAACGATCCATATTGGGTGTTTTCAAGACTTTATTCCCAGCACCGCTCATAGCATCAAATCGTTGCTGATCCGTCATAATGAACAACAGATTTGGTTTTTTGTTTCCTTGTGCCAAAAGAATAGGACTAAAAATGAAAAAAGAAGAAATTAATAGGGCTTTCCAAAGTTGGTTTTTAGAATTCATTTTAATGATTTGTTTATTATGATAAGATATTAATTTTTAATTAGTTTTTGAATATTTGCGTATTTATCGTCATTTACTCGAAGAATATAAATACCATTAGGCTGATTAGAAAGGTCAATAGTACTATTTAACTCCTCTGAGTTTTGGTTGAGGAGCAATTCACCTAACAAGTTATAAACTGCAATGTTAATTTTTTTATTGTTGATATTTGTCATATTAAAAACACCATTTGAAGGGTTTGGATAAATTGAAATTAATTGAGTTGAATAGTTTTCTGGTAAAACAGTATTCAGTGATTGTGCTTCCTCAATCAGAAAGTCGTCAAAATAGGCTTCGTAAGAGCCAATGGACGTTTGTTCATAATTGATTTGAATTCCAATGATAGTTTCTCCTAAAAGAGCGCCATTTCCAAATTCACAAGTGAATTTTTCCCAACCAGCACCGACTGTTCCGTGGGCGGTTAAAGCATTCATACTGTTTCCGTTTTGATCTTTATAACTGTAGGAGCTTAGTTTTTTTCCAGTATTTGTAATCAAATCTATGAAAACATATTTACCCAAATCAGTTTCGGTTTTTTTCGAAAAAGAAAGTGTTAATTTGTCTGTGACTGGAATTTTTACTACAGCAATAAGTTTGTTATATATAGCTGAATTAGTATTACTTACAGTTCCGGATACCTTTACACTATAAAGCCCGCTTTTAACATTACCTTGTTGGATATCACAATAAGGAGTTGTAATATTAGTGCTTGTATTAACCGCAGGTTTGTAGAAACAAGGGTCAAGATTAAACGTTCCTGTACTTTGTGCCACCCCGTTTACATAATTGTAAGCAGTTGTTCTTTTTTCGAAACTATTGCGATAATAAACTGGTCCCAATGAATACGGAATTGGGACTGTTGCAGTTTTTGCTCTAGTCCCTTTTAGCATTTCTATTCCTGCGCCAGCAACACGAAGTTGAAAATCAGAAGAGCACCAAATTCCGTCTGCGCTTGAAGTTAGAAAATATTGATCTGTAGGAATCATACTCCAATCGGTGGCGTTTTTCATTATCGCTGTTCCTTCATCATATTCGTCGAACATAGCGAAATACATTGAATCAACTCCTAAATTTTTTATATTGTAAGCTTGTCTCCACATAAACTCTCCTCCATTTCGTGGTGCATCGTTTACTGCACCTGAATTCCATTGGGACCAAGCAAATCCTGGAAATATAACGGGCATATATTTTATATTTCGCGCATCGCAATAGGTTTTATCAGCAGACATTCGGCTAACTTGACTGTCAGCGCCTGCATTGTCTTTAAATCGACCGGGCATCCAAGGGGAAATCATATTGTATTCAGGATAAACCAATTCAAAGCTTTCTTGATCAGCAAGAAGAGGTTGCGATGGACCTTTAGCATCTCTTTCGTTAGTTCTCCAATAGGTTGGCGTTCCGCCAATAACATAACATCCGCGTGATTTTAGAAATTGAATTAAGGCTATTGTTTCTGCAGCAGTTCCGGGATGTTTTCCAGTAAATCCAGGTCCCCAAAGTTGGACTACAGGTTTATTTCCCACTTTTGCATAAGCTGGTGATGCCGTTAAGTTGTTGTTTTGTTCAACATTATAAACCCAATCGAATTTAATAATATCGTCCCAGTTCGCTTCCATTCCAGTGGAGGAAATGTCATAGCAAATATAAAATATACGACCATTGGCTTCGGCTGCATCTTTTATTTTTATAGCGGCTGATTGAGGGGAATTTATGATTGCACCTCCAATATTTCCAATAAATCGCTGGACTGCTGCACCATCAATTCCATAGTTTTTCATCCATTGAAAATGAGTGTCAATCACTGCTTTGTTTACCGAATTAAATAATTTGGATGGATTGTCGTTCCCTAAATTAGCCAAAGCAGTTTGAGCCAAATCAGTATCGAGATATTCAGTTACATCTGGATAAACTTCAAAACTCAATTTGTTAGGTTGTGGTGGTGTAGTTCCACTCCAGTGAGTCCAACCCGAAGTAGCATTTCCTGTTTTAAACCAAGCTTGATAACCCGCAACTGATTTTCCCGTAAATTCAGAATACGAACTTAATGTAACAATTGGTACAGGTTCAGTGTCAGGATTTAACGTTCCAATTGCTATGGCAATTTCTTTAATATAAGTATTTATGCTTCCACTAATTCTAAAATCGCTGACATTGTTTTGGGCATTTCTGAACGATGCATTTGTAATGGCAATAGTTACTGTTATCCAAGTATTTGTGCCCGTTTTTGTTATAGTGCTAGACTTATAATTGGTTCCGTCATTTGCATTGTATTGCAGGTTGAAAGTACTGGTTCCTTCATCATAAAAAGTTATATAAAAAAGCAAATTGTTTTGTGTTGATGGAATGGTGGCATCATCTACTCTGAAATAAGCATATTTTTTATCAGGTATTTGAATACATTCAGACCCATCTTTTGTGGTTTGAATGGTATAAGGCTCGCTATTTGGGTCGGTTACTGTAACCTGTGTTAAATTGTTTGAAACCGCAGGGTTTGATAAAACTAAAGAAGCAACTGGAGTTGAAGCATTAATTAGATTAACGAAGCAAAACAATAAAGCAATTACTATGATTTTTTTGAATGACATTTTATTTGTTTTTAAATAATTGTTTTTATTATTGACACTAGTTTTTGATAATTTTAATTCGATGATTTCATCAACCATTTTTATGCTGCTACTTTACAATTAATTTTTGAGGCGAAAAATTGAATCCACTTTTTAGTTTAACTAAATAGGTGCCGGATGTTAATTCAATATTTATTTTCTTTAACCCTGAGAATGGGGTATTGTCGTTTAAAATTAATTTTCCATTCATATCATAAATTTCGATTCCGCTAACTTCAATATTATTACTATCAATAGTTATTTGATTATTCGCAGGATTTGGATATACTCGGAACTGATTTACTGGAATATTGTTGCTTTCGGTCGATAACGTTAGAAGTGTTCCCGTTAAATTTCTGTTTCTTACCCCGTCATAATTACTAGAATTATTTTTTTTCAACCAAGTCAACAAATCAGTGTGTAATTCATTTATTTTTTGAGTATAATTACTTTTATTTGGATTGCTTCCCATCAAGTTATTCATTTCGTATGGATCGTCTTTTAGATTGTAAAGTACATTGATAACAGTGGACGTGGAAGTAAATGGTATGAACATTTTCCAAGAATCTTTGACAATCATATAACCGGGAGTTTTAGTTGGATCACTTAGCCATTCGGTTACTACATATTTTCCGTTTACTTGATCTGTACCATCAATGAGACCGCGTAAACTATTACCGTCAGAAGGTTGAACTGGAATTTGGAGGTAATCATTAATTGTTGCAAACAAATCAACATTAGAAATATAGCCATTAACAGTGGTGTTTGGAGTAATCTTACCGGGGAAACTAATTAGAGTAGGTATGTGTGCTGATTCTTCGTAAAAAACATTTTTTTCTCTCATTCCGTGTGCACCAAGCATTTCGCCGTGGTCACTTGTAAAAATAATCAGTGTATTATCCGTTAAACCCAATTCATCCACTTTATTTAGAATTTTACCAATCCAATCATCAACTTCAGTTACAAGTGCATAATAATCGGATATTAAGTATTTTATTTTTTGAGTATCGGCATATTCTGGCAGTGTTGTTCTGGAGTTTGATGTTTTATAAGGCGAATTGGTCATTGGATCAGCAATACTAGCAGGAGCAACCATATTGTTTGCGGGGTACATATCTGAATAATATTTACTCGGTAACATTGGGGCATGAGGAAAATGAAAAGAAGCAGTTATGCTGAAGGTCGTATTTTTAAGACGGTCTAGAGCTTCCATTACTTGTCTTCCTCTGTAGGCAGTATTCGAATGTTCATCTGGAATTGTTATTGTGCCATGAAGATCAGGCTGAGCATAGGCAATTCCAGAAGCATCTACTTGTGTTTGAGTCATTCCGTAGCGTTTGTCTAAAATATTTGGAGTATAAGGGCGCTCAGAAAAAGTATCATATAATTTACCAGGTTTTAATGCTGTTATGGCTGGTTTGGGAAAAACAAGATCTAAATAGTTGTCTTTGTAGAATTTAATATCGCCATTTGGGGCAAAAATAGATCTTCCACTATTTGAAATTTTCACAGGGTTTTTATAACAATTTGCAGCAAATTCAGGAGTATGCCATTTTCCATAATACTCTGCATGATATCCAAAATTTTCTGTCAATATTTGATCAAAAGTTTTTTGTGGTAAAAGTGTAGGAGATTGTGGCAAGCCTGAATCTGCAATAGTATTGTTTTTTATTCCGTGATTTTCTACCGTGCGACCAGTAAGAATGGAGGCACGAGCTGGTGCACAAACTGCACAAGGAGTGTAGGCGTTTTTAAATCGTGCACCTCTTTGAGCCAAACGGTCGAGATTGGGTGTTTTTAAAACGGTATTTCCAGCTATGCTCATGGCGTCGTACCGTTGCTGGTCAGTAATAATAAATAGTAAATTGGGCTTTTTTACTTGTGCTTGAAGTGTTATGCTAAAGAAAATAAAAAACCCGAAAATGAGTATTTGCAACTGTCTTTTTTGTATATTCATCTCTTTTATTGTTTTGTAAACGTTGCCGTAAATTGTTCGTATTTTTTTAATAAGTCTTTCATTATTTCAGGGTATTTGTTTGTGAGATTGGTACTTTCTGATGGATCTTTTTCTAGATCGAACAATAGCATTTCTCCTTCCATTTTTTCGGGCTTTACACCAGGATAATTAGCTGGAGTTGCCTGTTGAAAAGGAGCTAGAATCGTCGTACCGTCGGGTGTCCTTTTGTCAGTCCATTGTTTTAAATCTATTTCTTTGTAATATTCTGGTTTTTGAACAAATAATTTCCATTTTCCATCGCGAATAGTTCTTATGGTGGTTCCTTTCATTGAAAATATAGGTCCGTGTTTAGTGGTTTTACCTGAAATAATTGATGTGATATTTTCACCATCCAATTTTATAGTTGGATTGGTTTTTATAGCAGTTAATTTTGTAAGTGTTGGCAAAATATCAAGTGACCAACAAGGAGTCGAAATTGTTTTTCCTTTTGGAAATTGTTTCGGGTATCTTATAATAAATGGAACTCTAGTTCCTCCTTCCCAGTTTGTGGCTTTCATACCTTTCAATCCTCCCGTATTGCCACCGTACCAAGGACCATTGTCGGACATAAAAATGACTATAGTATTTTCTAATATGCCTAGTTTTTTCAATTTATTAATTACTTCGCCGGTAGACCAATCTAATTCTCGGATCACACTCTCATACAATTCTTTAGTGTTTCCATCTGTAAAAAATTGACTAGAAGCTGCCAAAGGTTTGTGTGGCATAGCGTGAGCCAAATAAAGAAAGAATGGATTTTTTTGATTCTTGTCAATAAATTCGAGTGCTTTTGATGTGTATTTTTGGGTTAGCAAGCGTTGATCCACCACTTTTTCAACAACTTCCTTATTTTCAGTAATTTGAACAGGTCGCATATCATTAGAATACAATATTCCAAAATATTCATCAAAGCCGTGTTTTAGAGGATTGTATTCTGGTTTATGTCCCAAATGCCATTTACCAATACACTTTGTATTATACCCAGCTCCCTGAAATAGTTCCCCCAAAGTGACTTCACTGGCATTTAATCCAATGTCATTTATTCCGTCATCGGGAGCTGGATTTTCGACCATTCCGTGACGAAGTGGGAAACGTCCAGTCAATATACTCGCTCTTGAAGGTGCACAGTAAGGAGTTGGTACATAAAAATCGGTAAATCGAACGCCTTCAGTTGCCAGACGGTCAATATTGGGTGTTTGAACTTGATTTTTGTTATAACAAGAGATTTCTCCATATCCCATATCATCCGTTAAGATGATGATGACATTTGGTTTTTTATTTTCTTTTTTCTTTTGTCCTTGAACTAATGCGGTACAAAAAAAAGAAAGAATACAGATTGCAATTGTAATTGAAGATTGTTTCATTAATTGTTTATTTTTTATTTTTTTGCCAACTTACTTAGAATTTCTTGCTTTCCTATATCTGGAATATTAGTTGTAAAATCCTGATAATAGGCTTTTAGTTTTTCGATTTCTGTTTTATAAGCCGTGTTACTAATTTGATTATTAACTTCTAAGGAATCTGATTTTCGGATAAAAAACTGATTTCCAAATGTTCTAAAGTCAAATTTCTTTGCATAATTAGTTGGATCAATCATCATTCCCAATTTAAAATCTTTGGTAATCACTGTTGCTTGTGACCAACTTTCGGACACGAAATAATCTCGATCCATTGGCTTTCCCTTCGTAAGTGTTTTTTTAATCGATTTTCCTTGTAGCGGATATTTCATTTTTGGCATTTCTAGTCCGAGCAAATCGACCAATGTGGGATAGATATCGACCAAACTTACTAACTCTGCTGAGCGTTTGCCTTTTTGTTTGTTTCCAGGAATACGAATTAGTAATGGAATATTTAAAATGTCTTCATACACATTTTGTCCCGCTGCCGCTTTCTCCACCATACCGTGATTTCCAACAAAATCGCCGTGATCCGAAGTGTAAATCACGATAGTCTCCTCAGCTATTCCTGCTTCGTCCAATGCTTTGAGTATTTCTCCTATGCAATAGTCAACTTCGCTTACCAAGGCATAATAAGCTCCTATATTATTGCGCCAAAGTTGCTCATTTAGATTTGCTTTGTCAACATTCCAAACTTTATTCTCGCCATTTCGTATCGATTGCATCATTGGCGGAATATTTTCTTTGGGTTCATAAAGACTGGCAGGTTTTCTTATTGAACTTCCATTCTTTCGACCCTCTCCCCAAGCCGAAACATCATAAAAATCCATATATTTTTTTAAAGGTGTATAAGGTTGATGAGGTCGGTAAAAAGTAGCCCAACAAAAGAATGGTGTATCACTTTTAGCTTGCTCTTTTATCATCTGAATGGTTAGCTGGGTTGTGAAGGCTTCCATCGTCATATTTTCAGGCAAAGCCGAGATTCGTGTGCCTAAATCAGCAGTTGGAATTTTTTCTCCAGAATGTGTTGAACAATCCGAACCTTTTCCAAATTCAGCTGCCCAATCTTGAGAAAATTCTTTGCCAAAACCATTTTTTTCGACCCATTCGGTGTAGCTATTTCCCGGCGTTTCGTTGCATAAATGGCTGCGTTGCACATCCCAACCGGCGTCAACAGCCAGTGAAGTATGTCGTTTCCCAAAAGCAAAAGTGCGATAGTTATTTTGTTTGAATAGTACTGCCATTGGAACCACTTCTTCCATAACAGTAGTTCTTTCGCTATTAGAAAGTAAGCCCAAAGTTCGGGGATAAATACCTGTCATTAGCGAAGATCGAGATGGAGCGCAAATTCCTGTAACGCAATAAGCTCTTTCGAAAACGACCGATTGACTGGCCAATTTATCTAAATTTGGCGTTAATACATCGGGATGTCCTTCAAATCCCATCACATTTTTGTTGTGTTGATCTGAAAAAAGAATGATTACATTGGGCTTTTTCTTTGGCGGACCGGATTTATTCGTATTGGCAACAGCCGAAACATTGAATACTATCAGCAAAGCCAATCCAGCAACAAAACTTTTTCTTAAATTTATATTTTTCATTATAATTAAAATCTCAGATTTTTAAAACGAAACTCTTTTGTATTATTTCATTGGTGGAACGCCACTTTTTCCCCATTCTTTATTTGGTTTACTCCCCATTATTAATTCTAATGTTCCACCATTTATCAATTCTTTATGAGTGAAAAATGGCGTATTTATTTCTTTTCCGTTGAAAAATGCTTTTTGGATGTATTTGTTTTCTTTATTTGCTCCTTTGGCAATTACTGTAAAATCCTTTTTATTAGGCAAATGGATGATCGATTTTTCGAATAAAGGACTTCCAATGGTATAAATAGGCAATCCTGGTGTAATAGGATAGAAACCCAATGATGAGAAAGTGACAAAGGCCGACATTCCTCCGCCATCTTCATCGCCAGGAATTCCGAAAATAGTATCCTTGAACCATACATCAAGAAGGAATCGGATTCGTTTTTGGGTTTTCCAAGGAGCTCCAAAGTAGTTGTATAAATACGGAATGTGAAATGAAGGTTCGTTCCCCATCGAAAATTGACCTACCATTCCAGTTGAGTTCGATCCATCCACATAAAACATATTTTTTTTAATATCCAATGGTTCTCTAAACAGTTGGTCCAAACGTGCTTCCGCTTTTTCTTTTCCTCCCAGTAAAGTGGCCAAGCCTTCAATATCGTGTTGTACATTCCAAGCATAAGTCCATCCATTATTTTCATCATAATAATTTCGAAATCCCTTACCACCATCCAATTTTGGATTAATGTTAACCCATTCTCCAGTATCATCTTTTGGCATAAAAAGTCTTTTTTCAGGGTGCCAAAGGTTTTTATAATTTTTTGAAATCAATGAAAATTTCTTGTAATCCGTATCGTTTTTTAATTCTTTTGCTAATTCGGATAAAGCCCAAGCGTCAAAGCTCATCCCCAAGGTTACCGCAACTGGTTGTCTTTTTTCGAATTCATCTACTAATGGCTCTGTTTCTTTTTGATCAATTCGAAGCGATGGAAAATATCCTTTTTCGTGGTAAAAATCATCAATTCCAACTTTTCGATTGCCTTGTCTCCACGGAATCATTGTAGCTTCGGTCAAATTCTTTTTTACCCCTTCAAAAGCTTTATTAATATCAAAACCAGCTATGCCTTTGCGATACGCGTCAACAAATAATACCGAAGAGTGATAGCAATTCATATCGATATTATTGCCTATAACTTCGGGAAAAGTTGGCATCCATCCACTTTGTTCATACATCTGAACGTAGGAGTTGAGTATGTCGCTTTGCATTTGAGGATTCAAAATAGAATTTAGAGGATGTTTGGCACGAAAAGTATCCCAAATCCAGTCATCAACATAAAACGGACGGTTGGATTGATGTACTTTAGAATCATAACCACTGTAATATTGACCATCTTCGTTGATGTCAATCATTCTTTCGTAAGTGCGATATAGTGAAGTATAGAACGATCTTTTTTGCGCTTCAGTTCCGCCTTCCACTTCAATTTGGTTGATTACTTTTTGCCACGCTTTTTTACCGTTGGCAAGGGTGTTTTCAAAATTCGTGTTGGCTACTTCGACTCTAAAATTTTTCTTGGCTTGCTCTAAGTTGATGTATGAAATAGCATATTTTAACAATACTGTTTTTGCCTCATTGCCGAGAATACTAATGGCAAGCCTATTTTTGTTGGGTGTAATGCTCAAAGCGGTAATTGGATTTCCAGCCTCATCGGTTATTTCGCCATAACAATACGCGTTCATCGTTGGATTTGTTGGCGTAGCTCCTTTGGAATTGTAAGTGTATTGTTCAGTCATTGCAAAGCTATTTCCACCCAAGAATACAGCATTCATTGCTTCTGTTCCTTCTATAAGAATGTTTTTTTGCGCAGCAATAGGGAAATCATATTTGTAAATAGCGCATTTTTTTGCTGGGGTAAAACTGACTGTAATATCATCATCAACTAAATAAGTGGAGTAATGCCAAGGTCTAATGATTTCCAAATCGTGATCAATAGTCATTTTTCTTTTCCAAGAATCGGGTTTGATTTCTCCCAGACTTACTCTCATTTTAAAAACATTTGATTTGCGGTGCATTTCCACTTGAAGTGGCCAAGCGGTAACTTGATCTTCTAGGTAATCTGCTTTTACAGGAAACATTCGCAACATTTGATTTGGAAGACTGAAAGTAGGATAGGTGGGGACCAAGAATTGCGCTACGTTACCAATTGTCGGGTCTACATATTTTGTAAAGTCTTCCTGTCCAGTTGCTATCGCGATAGAAAACAAGCTTACTAAAATTGTTATTATATTGATTTTCAACTTTTTCATTCAATTTATTTTTATAAATATCTATTTAATCATTCTATTTTTGAACTGATTTTACCAGCTTATTCCATTCTTTTAATGACCTTGGGAGATATGTTTCGGGATTTTCTTTGATTCCAAAATTCATTAAAGCTACTGATCCTTTATAATTAGATTTTTTCAGTGGTTTAATAAAATTGGCTAAGTCAAAATTTCCATATCCAATAGGTTTTATAGTGCTGGTGTCACGTGTTTTTTTATTGGTATAATCGGCAACCACATCGGAGCCAGCAAGAGAAACAGCTCCTAAACGGTGTTTTACTTTTTCAAATACTTCGGCTATTCGAGCACCATTTCCAGCTCTAACTTCGTGGTATAAGTGCAAAGCCAGTTTTAGGTTGGGTTTGTTAATTTTTTCCACCAGTGGTAAGGCTTCTTCTGCTGAGGAGAAATAGCAATCGCTATGCGGATATAAAATGACTTCTATATTTTTGTTCTCACAATATGTCGCTATTTCTCGTAATTTTTCTTCAGTAAAATCATCTGTAATTCCTGCTATTTTTGCGCCAAAAATGATCCATAACTGAATATTCTTATTGGCGATTTTATCAGCAACTTTCATCCAACGCTCATTTCTTTCAGCTGTATCATTAAAATTATATCTTTCAAATACTGCATTTATTTTGAACTTTGGATTCATATCGTCGAGACGGATAAACTCATCAATCGAATTAAAATCTTCTATTTTTTCACTTTTTAAAACAATTCCATCATAACCTGAATTTTCTAAAAGTTGCATTTGTTCTTTAGGTGTTTTTTTTTCTAAACCTCCATAATTATAGCTGGCTATTGGCCATTTTATATTTGTATTAGATTGATTATCAGTATTCTTTGTTGGCAAACAAGAGAAAAAACTGAAAACCAAAACAAATGATATTATTTCTTTATACTTCAATATATTCTACTTGATGAACTGTTGCATTTATACATCAACATTTTAGCTATTTTTTGTTTGATAATTGAACAAACAATACTTGATTTGTTCCGTGTTGCGGAAAGGCCAAAACATTTAATTCTGCTGAGTAATTTGGATCGGTAGGGTTTTTAAGTCCCGAAATGAAATCAATTACAGTTTTTTGTTTGACATCAACTTTTAACACTTTTCCGGAAAACCAATCGGTAATAAAATAATTTTTCCCAGCTTTTGTGATACCTTCAAGATTTCCCATTTTGCTTATCAGCGTTTCAATTTTTTTTGTTTTTAAATCAATACTGAGCAAGTCACCTAGTTCTGAAGTTTCAAATGTGGCAGGATTACTAAGTTTTCCCCAGCTTGCAACAATTAATTTGTTTTTTTCCATATACAAACCATCAGGTGCTTTTAAATCCGCTGTTTCCAGCCATACTTCAGGAATTCTGGTGGTTTGTGGAATCTTGTAAATTTTATTTCCGAAAAAGTCTGACACATATAGGTCGCCATTATCAGCAATTACAACATCATTAATAAATGCTGCTCCTGAAATACTGAAAAAGTTTTTTATTTTTCGTTTGGCAATATCAATCTCATAAACGCCTTCTCGATCGCAGACATATAAATAGTCATCGGTTACGGTCATCCCACTTGGGGCGTGCATACCTTCGGTTTTTCCAATCCAAAATTCGTGTATCACATTTCCTTTTTCATCGGTTTGTGAAATCCAACCATAATTATCTTTTTTTAAGGAAATTCCACCTCCTAAATTCGATACAAACCAAGTTCTAGATTTGGCGTGCCAAACTACTTGGTCCGGAGCATCAAATGGTGCAGGGTTTTTCTCTTGTCCCAATGCTACAGCAATAGAAAAAACAGAAACTACAAAAGCTAAAAATTTAATTTTTGAATTTTTCATATTGTTGTTTTTAGAATTTCCTCTTAATAATATTTATTTCAATTTTAGAAGCTTCATCATTTTTTCAGCAATGGCTGTATTTTCCATAAATCCTCTAAACTCTTCGGCTCCGGGACCAAAGGCAAATATTGGAACCGTAATTCCTGTATGTCCTCCAGTGGTATATTTCGAAACAACTTTTCCGGTTTTGTAATCTCCTCCATTTAGCGTCATTCCTCCTGTTTCGTGGTCAGCAGTTACAATAATCAGAGTTTCACCATCAGAAGCAGCAAATTCAAGTGCTGCACCAATTGCTTTGTCAAAATCTAGTACTTCCAACACAACACCTGGTGTGTCGTTTTTATGGGCACTAAAATCGATTTGTGAACCTTCGACCATAAGGAAAAAACCTTTTTTACTTTGTGACAACAATCGCGTTGCAGTTTGGGTTGACGGAACTAGCATTTCGCCACGTTCCGGCATAGGTTTGTTGTGTTCAGGAGCAGTTAGCCCTGCAAGTTTACCCGATTTTACATTTTGAATGTCTGCAATAGTATAAAGAACCTGATACCCTTTATTTTTAAGTTCTTGGCTGAGGTCTTTTCCATCTTTTCTTTTTTCAAAATTATTTTTTCCGCCTCCAATGAATACATCGATATCAGTTTTTAAAAAATCGAGTGCAATATCATCAAAGCTCTTTCTGGAATCTACGTGGGCTATAAATGAGGCTGGAGTTGCGTGCGTAATTGACGAGGTAGATATCAAACCCGTTTTGAGCCCTTTTTTTATCGCCATTTCTACAATATTCACAACTGGTTTTTTCTCAGCATCTACGCCAATTGCACCGTTATAGGTTTTCACTCCAGAGGAAAGTGCGGTTGCTCCTGCAGCCGAATCAGTGATGTAGCTGTCCGAAGATGAAGTTTTTGAAAACCCAATATTTATGAAGTTTTCCAAGTTCAAATGGCCTCCATTTGCTGTCATACCACTATAAACTTGAGCAAGTCCCATACCATCGCCAATCATCAGGATGATATTTTTAGGTCTTTTGTGCTTTTTCTGTTGTTCATATTGTTTTACTTCATAAAACGAACCGCCGGGATAGACTTCAGTTAATCCTTTATTTTTAGGGTCTTTATACTCCTCTTGTGCATTAATCGTAAAGGAGAAACAATATAAAAAAAGTATGCTTAAAATGACATTGCTTTTTACTGTTGATTTTGAATATTTCATTTTATATTTTAGAAAATTAAATTAGTAACGGGATCAACTTTTAATTGACCAATAAATCATTTATCATATTTGTGAAAAGACGACCAGCCATTGGATCAGTAACTGATTTATCAATACTCATAGTTGAAATAATGGCAGTTCCTCCTTTTTTTATTTTAATAATAGGAAATCCTTTAATATCTTTTACAAAAGCAGAACGCTCTGTCATTTCGCCATTGATGTATCCGTGAATTTTAGTTTGATTGGCTAATTCAAGAACATCTGGGCTGCGATTAATTTTAAAAGCAGCATTGCAAACCGTTGGAACTTCTGATTTATTGTTGTTAAAATATCTTAGATCAAACAATCCGA